>NZ_JAEQCE010000206.1:0-1330 GCF_020738665.1 Microcoleus sp. PH2017_08_TRC_O_A | reverse complement strand
TTAGGGGCTTGCAATTAAATATAACCCCAGTTATCCTAGAAGAGTAGGAACCAAAAAATCTGACATAAGTGGTTGTGACTTCTGTAAGTGGGATGCTAAAAATGATTTTGAGTGAGCCAGTTAAATTAACATTCAAAGATGCGGCCAAAAAACTGACAGGCTATCGCCGTCGAGACTTTATGGCAAAAGTGGCTGAAGACTACTTTAATGGTTCATCCCGAAAAGTAGAAACATTTATGGGGTGGAATCGATCCAGTGTTCAACTGGGCTTACATGAACGACGAACCGGGTTGATTTGTGTTGATAATTACCGGGGACGAGGGCGACACAAAAGTGAAATCTTACTGCCAAATTTAGAAACGGATATTCGTTCTTTAGTAGAGCCAGAGTCCCAGGCAGACCCCAAGTTTCAATCGACATTTTTGTATGCTCGGATCAGTGCCAAGGCGGTATTATCCGCATTGGTGACTCAGAAAAACTACGACCCACAGCAATTGCCTTCTCGTCAGACAATTGGCACGATTTTAAATCGAATGGGGTATCGCCTAAAAAAACACAAAAAACTAAGCCCTTGAAAAAAATACCCGAAACAGATGCCATTTTTGAGAATGTATTGAAGGAGAATCAAGCCTCCGATCTAGATGTTAATTCTCTACGAATATCAATCGATACCAAAGCCAAAGTCAAAATTGGCAACCTGTCACGGGACGGTAAAGCGCGAACCCTCGAACCGAAATCGGCTGATGATCATGATACGAAGTGGCAAGCCGTATTAGTCCCCTTTGGAATTCTGAATACTCAAAATGACCAATTATCTATTTATATGGGGCAGTCTGCTGAAACCACTGATTTTATCGTCGATTGTCTAACGGATTGGTGGCAAAACAACCAATCTGATTACACCGAACTGGAAGAATTGGTGATTGACCTTGATGGTGGCCCATCAAATAGAAGTAATCGAACACAATTCATCAAACGTATCATTGAGTTATCTCAAAGAATTGGTTTGAGAATTAGACTAATTTACTACCCGCCGTATCACAGCAAGTATAATCCAATTGAACGCTGTTGGGCAGCACTTGAAAATTATTGGAATGGTGCTATTTTAGATGCAGTTGAAACAGCCGTCAACTGGGCATCTAACATGACATGGAAAGGAATTAATCCCATTGTAAACTTAATTGAGACAACTTATGAGAAAGGCGTAAAAGTCTTACCTCATGAGTTAAAACAATATTTGCCCTCATGGCAACGTTCTGAAACTTTACCAAAATGGGATATCACGATTATCCCATTTTGACTGGTATTTTATTTGTCCGCGAGTCCCTTA
>NZ_JAEQCE010000091.1:0-22748 GCF_020738665.1 Microcoleus sp. PH2017_08_TRC_O_A | reverse complement strand
TTGCCAGAAGATAACTCAATATGCTTTCGACAATCTTGGTGATTCCTTCTCCTTATTTTTCTCAAAAAAAGCTGGATATCCCAAATTCAAGAAAAAGGGTCATCATGATTCTTTCACGATAGATGCAGGTGGTAAACCAATCCCGGTAGGTGGTACGTCCATAAAGCTACCAACAATCGGTTGGGTAAAAACCTACGAAGGATTGCCTCACACTACCTGTAAGTCAATCACTATTTCACGTACCGCCGACAGTTGGTTTATTGCTTTTGCCTACGAACAGGAGTATGAACCAACTGTAAAGCAACACGATGTCGTGGGTGTTGACCTAGGAGTTAAAGAGTTGGCAACCCTTTCGACGGGAGTTGTTTTCCCTAACCCAAAGCATTACAAAACGCATCTCAGTAAGTTGCGTAGACTGTCAAAGGAATTATCGAGAAAGACGAAAGGCTCTAGCAATAGATTTAAGGCGAAACAAAGGTTAGCAAAACATCATGCTAAAGTAGCGAATCTCAGAAAAAATACTCTCCATCAAATTACTACTTACTTAGGCAAAAACCACGCAACGATAGTAGTAGAAGATTTAAATGTTTCTGGGTTACTGTCTAATCACAAGCTAGCTCAAGTCATCGCGGATTGTGGATTCTATGAATTCAAACGTCAACTGGAATACAAAGCTAAAAAGTTTGGCTGTGAAGTAATCATTGCTGATCGCTGGTTTCCTTCGAGTAAAACTTGTTCAAACTGCGGACATATTCAAGATATGCCACGGGCAGAAAGGACTTACAACTGTGGAAGGCTTTCATCGTGAAAGCTTACCGAGGGATAACCGCTCCCATGCTCCCGATGAAGTAAGAAGCAAATGTCTAGACTTGTCTAGGATTTGTATAGCAGCAAGTCTATTATTTAAAATTCAACCACAGGCGAGGTGTTTGGGCCCTTACCTAAGGCTTTGCCCAATTGTTATACCATTTTCACAAAATAATGCAACTCTAGGGAAGCTCCAAACCGTTATGTAATAAGCTATTCCCAATCGAAAATCAAAAATCGAAAATGGTATTACCCGTCCTCCGATCACCTGCAATTAACTATGCCCTTTTATCACCCGCCCTTTTACTCCTCAGCCTTAGAACAAGCGATCGACCGCTACCCCCTAACTGCCGGGCCAGAAACTTCCTTAGCAGTGGCGATCGCCCTGATGAGTCAGTTGCAAAACAGTTGTCCCCTAGTCAAAGGGCCTTTACCCTCAGACAAGGGGGCGATGACCGAATCATCACCGCCGGACAAGGTGCGGGCCCGCTGCGTCCTCGTCGTGCAGAACCAGCAGACTATCACCACAGGCAACTTATCCGAAAACCCCAGTCGCGGGCTGTTAATCGGCATATTAACCCCCGCCGACTTAGTGAGGCTGATTGCTTCTGGCAAAATAAACAGCCTGCAAAAAGTAGCCCTCCACAAAATACCAATTGCCGAAGTCATGTCCCCCGTGTCGGTTTCCCTCACAGAATCCGACGATCAAGACGTGTTTACCGCTTTATCGTTATTTCGCCAGCACCGAATTCGCTATTTGCCTATTGTCAATCAATTCCGGCACTTGGTAGGAGTGCTGACGCGGGAAAGAATTCGCCAAGTATTGCAACCTTCCAACATTCTCAAATTGCGGCGGGTAGCAGAATTGATGACTACGCCAATTACAGCGCCCCACACCGCCTCGCTGCTGAGCATAAGCGAACTGATGTCCGAGCATCAAGTCAGTTGCGTAGTCATTACCAAAAACAAAGAATTAACAATGGAGAAGCCCAAAGAGGACTCTACCTCCGTTTTTCACTATTCCTTTCACCAACCTTTGGGAATTGTTACCGAATACGACATCGTGCAAGCACAGTATCTCGAACTAAATTTCGAGCAAACTCCAGCTCAAAAAGTCATGAGAACTCCCCTGCAATTTCTGGAACCTTCCGATTCCCTGTGGACGGCGCACAAACAAATGCAGCAGCAACAAGTGCAGCGGTTGGTCGTGTGCGGCGGGCGCGGAGAACTGCTGGGAATTATTACTCAAACCAGCTTGCTCAGAGTTCTCGATCCGACCGAAATGTACCGAGTTGTCAAACAGTTGCAGCAGTCGGTTTATCAACTGCAATCGGAAAAATTGGAACTGCTGCAAAGCCGCAATGCTAAATTGGAACAGCAGGTGCGCGAACGGACTGCCAAACTCCACGAACAGGTGCAGCGCGATCGGCTGTTAACTCAAATTTCCTTCCGGATTCACCAATCCTTAAACCTCGAAGAAATTCTCAACGCCAGCGTCGATGAAGTCCGGCAAGTTTTGCAAGCCGACAGAGTAGCGATCGTGCGTTGGGAGTCGAGCAATTTTGGCATTTTTGTGGCAGAATCCGTTGCCCCCAAGTGGTCTTCTATCTTGGGAGAAATCATGCCAGACAATATTTGGCAGGAAGCTGCATTTGCGATCGAACAGGAGATCTATGCCGTCTCAGACATCGACAAAGCTAGTTTGAGTGCCGAAAAATATGCGCGGTTGCAGCAAGCGCAAATCAAATCTTATTTAATTGTACCAATTTTGCAAGACGGCAATTTGTGGGGGATGATGTGGGTTCATCAGTGTTCCAAATCCCGGAAGTGGCAGGCTTCGGAATTGGATTTGCTGCTGCAACTGGCAACTCAAATCGCGATCGCCATTCAGCAAGCCCAACTCTACCAGCAAGTACAAAATCTCAATGCCGACCTCGAACGCCAAGTCCAAGAACGCACCACCCAATTGCAACAAAAAGTGCAGGAACTCCAGCATTTAAACGTTCTAAAAGATGAATTTCTCAGCACGGTTTCTCACGAATTGCGGACGCCTTTATCTAATATGAAAATGGCTATTCATATGCTGAGAATTTCTCCCACCCCAGACCGACGCCAGATTTATTTAGAAATTTTAGAAACAGAATGTACTAGAGAAACCGATTTGATTAATGCTTTGCTCGATTTGCAGCGGCTCGAAGCAGCAACTTGTCCGATTGACCTCGAACCAGTAAACTTAGATGTGTGGCTGCCTACGATTATCGACCCGTTTTACACGCGAGCCCAGAACCGCCACCAGCATTTGCGAGTAGAGTGCGATCGCCACCTCCCCACGATCAGTTCCAACCGCGCTAGTTTGGGACGGATTTTAGCAGAACTCCTCAACAATGCCTGCAAGTATACTGCCAATGAGGGCGAAATCTCTTTGAAAGTTGAGTGCAAAAAGGGAGACGGGGAAAAAGCAGAAAGCGGGAAAAATTCCGCACAAGCAAGTGTTAGGGCTTCGGAAATTCAATTTACATTCAGCAATCAATCTTCCATTGCGATCGAAGAATTGCCTCGAATTTTCGATAAATTTTATCGAGTTCCCAATGCCGATCCCTGGAAACAAGGAGGTACAGGTTTGGGTTTAGCTTTGGTTCAAAAACTTGTGGAACAGTTACAGGGAAAAATTGAGGTTGAAAGCAGCAAGGGCTGGACTAATTTTACTGTCACATTTCCCACCAAGCCAGATGCGAATTAGTCCGCTACCAGCCGATTTTAGATTTGAGATTGACTTGCAGCGCAGAGAATCTGGGAACTTGAACAGGAGTGTAAAATTTTGGGGTGGGTCATCTTTTTTACTCTTATACCAACGGTCAACTGTCAACGGTCAACTGTCAACTGTCAACTGTCAACTGTCAACTGTCAACTGTCAACTGTCAACTGTCAACTGTCAACTGAATCTCATTCTTTTTTGGGAGCTAGTTTGTGGATGCCTGACGGTACTGGTGCCAAATTCAAATATTCATGTTTATCTTCCACAAGTGATGATGATTTAGATATTTGATACTTCTTGCCTTTGGTAGGATTATTAGCCACGGTGCCCAAGCAGGGTATGCCAAAATTTTCTAATTGACTGAAAACTGTTTTGACTACAGAAGACTTCACCTGGCGAACTGATACAACCATCAGTATTCCATCTGTGCGCGCTGCTAAAAAATTCGTATCTTTACTGTCAACCAGCGGTGGCGTATCATAGATAACTAAGTCAAATGTTGCGTGCAGTTCTTCCATTAAATACTGCATTTGAGATGAGGCAAGCCGTCTGGCAGTACCGGGGACAGGAATACCGGCTGTTAATACAAACAGATTATCTGCTAGGTGCGATCGCTGGATAATTTCATCCGGTTCATTTTTATTTTCGAGCAAGTTGCTCAATCCATTGACATTAGGCAGTTCCAACAGCCTATGCAGGCTGGGTGAATGCAAGTTCGCGTCTACCAACAGCACTCGCTGACCCGCCAGCGCTGCCACGTGGGCTAGATTTAAAGCAACGGTAGATTTGCCTTCGCCAACTGTAGCCGAACCAACTACCAAAGAGCTAATCGTTCGATTTGAAGAAAGAAAGCGGATATTAGTATAAAGAGAGTCAAAAGCTTCTATAAATTCCGAAGCATTTTTATGATTCCCCTGTTTGCCTTCAAGATAAGCATAGGCATTAGCAATAGAAGGCGGAAATTTTTTAGCATTTTTGTCACGAGGAATTACTCCCAATAAAGGCGCATCAAACGCATCTTTAATGTCATCAGCACAGTAGAAAACATTGCGGATTTTTTCAATAAGAATAGCCGCTCCCAGACCGAACACGAGTCCTCCAAAAATTCCCATCACAAAGTTGTTTGTACTTTTCGATGCAACTGGAATAAATTTGCCTGATTTGATATCTTTGGGTATCTGGGGTTGAGAAATAATTTCCCAAGGTATTTGGCTTTGGGCTGCTTGGACGCGCAGAGTTTCCCGCTGAGTTAAAAGTTGCTGGCGGCTGGTGGAGGCTATGTCTAATTGCTGTTGCAGTTCGTTGTAGCGACGAGCTACAATCGGAAAATCTCTTAATTTTCGGGTCAACTCTTCTTTACTTTGGGCGATCGCCTGACTGCGAGCTTCTAAGACTTGAACTTGGTTCGCAGTATCCACCAATTGTTTGATCAAGCCTATGCGAATCGAGTTTTGAAAATTCTGAACTTTAGAATTGGCTTGAGAGCCTACCAAATTTTGCCCCAAAATGCGATCGGTTTGCTTGTTGAGCAAAGCTACTAAATTTGCCCGCTTGCGCTCTAAAGCTTCTACTATAGGGTTAGCAGATTTAAAACGAGCTGTTTCTACAGCAATCTGACCTTCTACTTCCTTAACCTTGGTCAGCAACTCTTTATATTGAGGTTCTTCACTTAAAGCTGAAGCCGCAATAGCTTCATTTGGTGTAAAATCTAATTGTTTTTGCAAGTTAGCGTACAGCATTCTCTGTTCCTGGAGTAGCCTTTGAGTTTCTAACTCTAAAGTTTCCATAGCGCGAACTTGCACGATCAATTGCGCGCCTTGTTCTTTAGGATCGGTAATTTTTTGCTGCTGCTGTATCATCTGTAACTCAGACTTCAGGTCATTTACGCGCTTGTTGAGTGCCGGAAGCTGGTTTTCAATAAAATTAACACCTTGACCAATGCGAGTCTTGCGTTCGTCAAGGCTGTACTTTAAATATTTCTTTTTAGTTTCTTCTAAAACGAACTGAACTAAGTCAGGCTCTTGCCCGAGGAAACGAACTTCCAAAATTTTAGTTTGCGTCAACTCATTTTCTCCGAGGCGCAACACGAGTAATCCTTTTTTAAGAAGTTCCTCGGTCATTTTTGGATATTTTTGTTGGACTTGTTTGGTAATAGCCGACAGCATCTGAGGACTCTGGAGAATTTGAAGCTGAGTTGGATAGTCCAAACTAAAAAATTCTCGATTAGGCACTCCACCCCCCTCACCGCGATTGGCGAGGGCAGATGCGTCGGTAAGTCTTGCCTCCGTTGTCACGGGTTCCACCAGTATCCGAAAATCGCCTTGATATGTTTTCTTGCCTCCCTTGACCTTATAATAAACTGCACCGCCTGCTAGGGCTACAATCGCAATGATGACTAGGGCTTGTCGTTGAAAAGTCCTGAACAAGGGCTTTAGATTCAATCCTTTCTGGGGTGCCCCGCTTAACTCTTCTCCCTCGTCAACGGGAAATTGCTGCACCTGTCTGCTCTGGTTGCTAATTGGTACGATATGAGCGTCATGTTCTTTTTCCATGTTGACCTCTTTCATATTGTTTTGGTAAAATCAGCTTGGTTCTGCGAGCCTTCTGGTTGATACTTTCACCCTTGACTTCAGGATATCACAGGAGATTCTGGGTTGGTTGGTTCTATTTCCTGCCAATAGTTCTCACTACTTTCACATAATATACAAAAATAACTAAATTCATATCTTGTGCCGGCTGCAAATGTTGTTTTACTAACTCAAGAGAGAGTTGTCTCCGACTGTATTTCTGGCGGCTGTGTTCTGCTTGTATTCCTGGTTTATCGGTGACTCTACCAAGTTTTTCTGGTATCCCTGACCTTCACCGCAGCTCGCGCCATAACTTTACCAAAATTTTACAATTTTACGCCACACGCGGGGGGCCGATCGCCCTGGTATTGCCTTGTCATCTCTGCCATTTTTGAGATCGCCACCAATAGCAGCACTACCTGTTAACTTACCCACGAACCGATCGGCTAAAAAGTTTTGCATTTTATACGTAGATATAATTAACACCATTGGGCCTATTTGTGGAACGACAACTAATCCAATCAATTTCCGACAAAAATCTGTCTTTATCTTTTAATTGTCAACTTTTTTAAGATCTGGATTGCTTTTTAAGTTTATATAATTAAACTGCGCTAACATTATATCACCCACCGATCTATATAATGGGCAAACGACATAAAAATTAATATTTTGTTAATACAAAGTCGATCGACATTTGGAAAAACTCAAGGCTTCTGGGTTTTGCTACCGGGCGGATGGCGCTGGGCGATGTGATGTTTTGTCGCTGAAACATGGGGTTTCTGGGCTTTTCCACTCTTGCTAAAACCATCGCTATGATTCGCCATCCTACTATGAGAGCTATATCAATATTAGCCGGAAACCCGCAACGGGGTGTTTTTTGGGATTAACCGATGAAAGAGGTTTATAACACGTTCTTCATTCAGTTGACAGTTGACTTGGGACAGCACTTGACAAAGGAAGGAAGAGGATTGGATTAATGAATAGTCGGATTTTAATTTCTCCATACAAGGGTTCCGGCTTTCAACCAATTCTTTCGGGTAAGAGGATACAAATAGTTGGCAAGCAATCCGATAATTGTTCTGGAATCTCAGCCGTATGAGCTTTTGAAAAGTGTTATTTTGTGATACTCATTAGACTTGGATTGCATAAATATTTCCTTGATACAACAACCGCTCATTAACGCTGATTAGAGAGCGCACAAATGCAATTAAAGTCTATTGAATATTACAGATTATGTGCTTTCTTTTCTCGAAGTTTCAACAAAATCTCTGCGTGAACTTCGCGGGTAATCGGATAGAAATATGTAAGAATCATGCCGCAGATTAAAGCAATTGTGGGCAGTGGCCCGATCGCAACTCGAATCGCGAACAGGGCAGAATCGGGCTGTACAGGCGCAGCCTGTCCCTGAACAGTAGCGAGAAATCCAGCTTGTTCTAATGCTTGACCTACCAACCACAAGCCGATCGCCAAACCAATTTTTTGCAGCAACACCATAAACGAATAGAACACGCCTTCGCGTCTTTCGCCTGTTTGGAGTTCGTCGAGTTCAATCACATCCGGTATCATCGACCAAGGTACAAGATAAGCAGTAGAAACTCCCACACCAGCCATAACTGCTAACAGGTACATCTGGACGACTTGTCCGGGTTGTAGGAAAAACAGTCCGGCTTGGGCGATAATCCACAAACTCATGCCCATAAAATAAACAGCTTTTTTGCCATAGCGTTCGCTAACTCTACTCCAAACAAATAACATGGCGAGTGCGGTGCCTTGAACTGCGATCGCAGTTTGGGTAAAAGTTGCTGGCGGCAGATTCATCCAGTTGATGACAAAGTAAGGCAAAATCGAAGCAGTTAATTGCACTCCCAGCCAAGAACAGAGATAAATTCCAATTACGTACAAAAAAGGGCGATTGTTAAATGCAATCCGCAACTGTTCTCCTATCGGCAAAGAGGTTGAATTGTCTTCTACGGGATTGTCTTGCAATTGAGAGAGGACGTGTTTTCGGGTTCCGAAAAAGCACCAGTACAAAGGCAATACTGAAATTACTGTACAGATGGCGCCTAATATTAAGTATTTTTGGGTGTCATCTTTAACTAAGGCAAAGATAATTTGCGCGATAATTAATGACAAAATGCTGCCGCCGATCGAGAAAGTAAACCGGAAACTGTTAAGGCTAGTGCGTTCGTTGTAGTCTTGGGTTAATTCTGGGGTGAGGGCGGTGTAAGGCAGGTTGACGGCGGTGTAGGCTGTGTTAAACAATATGCCGATCGCCACATAGTACCAAAACAATATCGTAGGATCTTTGCTGGGAACAATCCACTGCAAAAAGAAGAAGATGCCGAAAGGAATTGCGCCGTAAACCATCCAAGGATAGCGGCGGCCCCAGGGGTGAGAGGTGCGATCGCTCAAAACCCCCACAATTGGGTCATTTACCGCATCCCAAACCTTGCCAATTAGCAAAATGTTACTAGCAGTCCCCGCAGCCAAGCCAGCCACGTTGGTAAAGAAAAACAGCAGGAAAAACACCAGAACATTCGCAGTAATTGCGGGGCCAAGGTCTCCCGCACCGTATGCTAACTTTGTGGAGAAACTGAGTTTTTTGGTTTCTGGGTTGTCGGCGGCCCTTTCAGGGGGGGAAGTGTTGGTCATAAACTTTTGTTTCGGGATTTTTGGGCGATGATTTCGGGATTTTTGGGCGATCGCAGTCTTTCCAATAGGAGTATAACTCGCGTTAAGCTGTAATACTAAGTTTTTTTTTGCGATCGGGACTTTTCTGAAGATTTCGTAATTGGTAATTGGTAATTGGTAATTGAATAGTAGAGGCAGGTTTTACCAACAATCTTTAATTCCCACCAACAATCGAACTAAACCCGCCCGCACCAAGCGACAGAAATTCGATCGCACATTTGAATGATTTGTGATTGGCAATTGAGAATTTGCCATTGATAATTGGACTTATGCACCTATAGCAATCCTTGAGTCCTGGACGCAACTGGAACTTTTATGGAACTATTTTTTGGGTCACTTGTTGCGTTTGAGCGCTTAAATATAAGAGCGCCCAAGCGCAACTACGTACCTTGATTTAATGTGACAGTGGCATCTAGGAATGACCTGGTTGAAAGTAATAAGTTGAAATCTTTGAATGTTGTGAATTATTCAATTGAAAATTCTAAATCTAAAATTACTAGGTTAGCAATCTAGATTTGACGGTAATGGCTCCCACACACCATAAAATAGCGTTAACCATCTCCGAACGCTGGATGTCCTCTTCAGCTAAAAAACTGGCAAACTCTTCATCAATATTCAGGTGGTCTGCAAAAGCATAAAGCACGCGTTTGTAATTTGTGGGCATGGGTGTTAATGTGACTTTTACTAAATTTAACAGCGCGTTCAAACAGTTAAGCATAATCCCTGATTCGTCAATATCTTCTGCATCGAGCAAGTACAGGGTTTCTGCAATGTCGCAAATAGCGTCTATTTGTGTGGGTGGTGTTCCCAGTTCGCTGACATCGATATCGCACAGTTTGAGAGCATTAATCGCTAGTTGTGGACGGGTAAAAAATACAAGTTGACCGCCAGCTACTAAAGGCGGTTCTTCTTCTCCACAGACAATGAGAGTATACAGATTAGGTACTTCGGTGTCGGGGTCGATGCGGAAACCTAACAGCCGCAGCAATTTTTCTTGATTGGGGTTGGCTGTTTGCAGTTTGGTTGCGAAAAGTTTTGATTGTGACATGATTTTTTAATTGCGATAAAATTAATGCTATTAAACCAGATTTCTAGGCAAAATCCGGGCTTGAGTGAGACACCTACAAATAAACTGGGTTCAAGAAGCCAGAGTGCACAAGTTGTGTGCTACAAATTTTGTTGGATGATGTCGCAGCATTCAGCGACGGTTGCTCTTTTTTCCATGGCTGCGACTAGGGCTTCGTAAGCGGATTGATGGCTTTCGATTAGGGTTTTTGCTCGCAGCGAGCCCCAGTTTTGTTTGAGTTGAATTTCGGAAACGGGACGGCGTAGTTGTGTTAAAATTGCGCTGATTTTTGTACGGTCTTCTGCTCCTCCTATGGCGTTGCCGTAAACAACTTTTTCGGCGACTATTCCGGCCATCCAGACGGTGCAGTATTGGTCTAAAAGTTGGACGGAAAGAGTGCCGTTTTCGAGTTGAGATGCTAGTTGTTGGTCTGCAAATCGGACGCCGCCTTGGGCTGTTTGACCTTGTTTGAATGCTTCAAGAGCGTTGAGGGCGTAGCTGGTTACGGGAATTCCCAACAGGTGGGCGACGAGGAAGTGTCCGGCTTCGTGGTGGAGGATACGATCGCGCTTTTCTTTAGAACTTCCCCCCAGCAAATCTACTAATATTGTACCGCCTTGACCTTGCCACTGGAAACTGTCGAGGGTGGCTAGCCCCAACAGGCAAAAGGTGGCGATCGCAGGTACGGCCTCTGGTAGGTTGAATAGGGGGCCCAATATTATCGAAACGGTGATGGCGAAGATAGAAATAGCGATAATATTCAAAGAAGTGTCTTTCATTATTGGGAATTGGTAATGGGGAATTGGTAATGGGGAATTGGTAATGGGGAATTGGTTATTTGTGATTAGACCAACAACTAGCAACTAACAACTGACTACGGACTAATGTTTAGTTTCGTAGTGTATATCGCACATTTGACCAAAATCTACACAAGCCAGATCGCGAGGGCCCGCGCGATCTGGCCCGGACGTTAGCTTAAAATGCCATCTTCCAGTTTGACTGAAAATTGTCGATCCCAAGCCGCCTACATTAAAAAGATATTAAAATAAATCAAAGTCAAGTAAAAGTGTTAGTGGAATCCTTCATGTCAGTTTTGGCAGCGATCGCAGTTTTAGGTATCTTGATTGTCGTTCACGAACTCGGCCACTTCCTGGCGGCGAGACTTCAACACATTCACGTCAACCGCTTCTCCATCGGTTTCGGGCCCATTTTGTGGAAGTACCAAGGCCCGGAAACTGAATATGCCCTCCGCGCCTTTCCCCTGGGAGGTTTCGTGGGTTTCCCGGATGACGATCCAGACAGCACTATTCCCCCCAATGACCCGAATTTGCTGCGGAACCGCCCTGTGATCGATCGGGCGATCGTCATTAGTGCAGGAGTAATTGCCAACTTAATTTTTGCTTACTTCCTGCTGGTGGTGCAATTAACCACGGTTGGCGCTGCATCTATGAACTACCTACCGGGAGTTAAAGTCCCGGAAGTCGCTGCGGAAGTTAGTTCGGCGGCCTTCCAAGCGGGAATTCGATCGGGCGACATTGTTCTGTCCGTTGATGGCAAGGAATTGGGCGCGAACCGCGAAGCAATCAAATCTTTAGTCTCAGCCATCCAAGATCATCCCAATCAACCCCTGGCCCTAGAAATTCAGCGCGAAGAACAAAAATTTGTGGTGACAGTAACTCCCGAATTGTCCTCCGACGGTAAAGGTAAGATTGGCGTGCAGCTAACTTCTAACGGTACCGTCGTGCGGCAGCGGGCAGGAATTGTAGAGGCATTTAGCCAGGCTGCAACTGAGTTTGAGCGAATTGTAGTGCTGACGTTTCAAGGTTTCGGGCAGTTACTTAGCAATTTCAGTCAGACTGCTGAAAAGTTGTCCGGGCCTGTGGCAATTGTAGCCATTGGTGCAGGAATTGCGCGATCGGATGCTGCGAATTTGTTTCAGTTTGCGGTATTAATTAGTATAAATTTGGCTGTGATTAATATCTTGCCTTTGCCTGCTTTAGATGGCGGTCAGCTAGCTTTTCTATTAATAGAAGGACTGCGGGGCAAGCCTCTGCCAAACCGCATTCAAGAAAATGTGATGCAGACTGGTTTGGTGTTGTTGTTGGGTTTGGGAATTTTCTTGATTGTTCGCGATACTGCTAATTTGGCAGGCTTTGATTTGATGCGAACTCTCCGACAACAGTAGTCAGTTGGTAGTTGTCAATTGGCAGTTGACAGTTGACAGTTGACAGTTGTTCGTTGTCAGCAGTCATAGTGCTGTCCCCGCTCGCGAACAGCAGTCAGCAGCCATTAGTTATTACATAGCTGATGACTGCTGACTAATATACAGCCTTTCTCAAAAAAGTGAGGTATGCCCGCTAATCTTATGCCCTATGCCCCATGCCCTATGCCCCATGCCCATGCGTACCTCATCTTTCTGAGAAAGGCTATAAATTAACCAGTAAAATTGGAGAAATAGCAATGGTCACACAACTGCAATCTCCCGAAAAAGCAAAGATTATCTATCCAGATGATAACGGCGAACCAATGTCAGATAATACCGAACAGTTTAGATTGATCGTGTGGATCAAAGAAAATTTAGAACTGTTATTTGCCAGCATGGCTGATGTTTTTGTAGCGGGAAACTTACTGTGGTATCCAGTAGAAGGAAATAACAAGATTTCTCAAGCGCCAGATGCGATGGTAGTCTTCGGAAGACCGAAAGGTTATCGAGGCTCCTACCAACAATGGCATGAAGAGAACATTGTGCCGCAAGTGGCGTTTGAAATTTGGTCGCCGGGAAATCGGCTGACTCCGATGCTCCAAAAACTGAGATTTTACGAACAGTACGGCGTAGAAGAATATTATCTGTACGATCCGGCGAATGTGGATTTAACTATATGGCAGCGCCGAGAGGAACGGTTAGAACCAATCGAAGAAGTAAACGGCTGGGTAAGTCCAAGAATGGGAGTGCGGTTTCAACTATCAGAAACTGAACTACAAATATTCAGCCCTGATGGAACACCGTTTGTGAGTTTTGTGGAACTCGCTCAACTTCGAGAACAAGCAGAATTAAGGGCCGAACAAGAACGGCAAAGGGCTGAACAAGAACGGCAAAGGGCCGAACAAGAACGGCAAAGGGCCGAACAGGCAGAAGTTTTGCTGGAGCAAGAACGATCGCGCTCGCAAGCTTTAGAAGCTCGGCTCCGAGACATGGGAATTGACCTCAATCAGTTGTAAATGACTAAGATTAAATTGGGAGTATCTCAGTTTTGATTTTATAGTGCTGTCCCCGCTCGCGATCGCGACTCGCGAGCGGGGACAGCACTGTATAATTCCGATGTCACCGGCAAGAATATAACTAATGACTGATGACTGATGACCAATGACTGATGACCAATGACTGATGACTAAAAAGTTAAGTTTAAAACAAAAATCGCTCGAAATTCTGATTCGCCTCAAACGGCTGTATCCAGAAGCCCCTTGCACTCTCAACTACGAAACTCCCGTGCAGTTGATGGTGGCGACGATTCTGGCGGCTCAGTGTACGGATGAGCGCGTAAATCTGGTAACGCCGGCTTTGTTTGAGCGTTTCCCGGATGCGGAGGCTTTGGCAAATGCTGATTTGGATGAATTGGAGCGTCTGGTGCGATCGACTGGTTTTTACCGGAATAAGTCTAAAAATATTAAAGCTGCTTGTTGGGCGATCGTCAATAAATTCAACAATCAAGTGCCGCAGCAAATGGAACTGCTGCTAGAATTGCCCGGAGTTGCCCGCAAAACCGCTAATGTCGTCCTCGCCCACGCTTTTGATATTCATCAGGGCGTGACGGTAGACACTCACGTCAAGCGTTTGAGTCAGCGGTTGGGATTGACTGAACACGCCGATCCAATTCGGATCGAGCGGGATTTGATGCTATTGTTGCCGCAGCCGGATTGGGAAAATTGGTCAATTCGGTTGGTGTATCACGGTCGAGCAGTTTGTAATGCGAGAAAGCCGATTTGCCATATTTGTGAACTTGCAGATTTGTGCCCTTCTGCTAATAGTTAGATGTTTTATTAATTTCAGGGACAGGCAAGATTCCTGTCCCACAAAACAACAGAAATGATTGTGAAATAGTCATCTTGCCTGTTGCAAAACAACAGAAATAATTGTGGAACAGGCATCTTGCCTGTTGCAAAAAAGCTTAAATAATTGTGGAAAAGGCATCTTACCTGTTGCAAAAATCTTGTCAACAAAAAAAGTAATTAAAATAAAAATGATCTAAAACCACCAAAATATAGTAAAATAGTAGATTGTGATTTATCTAAGGATATCAACAGATTATGGCTAAAAAGAGCATGGTCGAGCGCGAGAAAAAGCGCCAAAGACTCGTAGACAAGTACGCTGACAAGCGCGAAGACCTGAAAGATCAGTTCGACCAAGCAGCGAACCAGATGGACAAAATGGCGATTCACCGCCAACTGCAACAGCTACCCCGCGGCAGTTCGCGGACTCGCTTGCGGAACCGCTGCTGGGCTACAGGTCGCCCCAGGGGTTACTACCGCGATTTCGGACTGTCTCGGAACATGATGCGAGAAATGGCTCACGAAGGTCTTTTGCCCGGTGTTGTGAAGTCTAGCTGGTAGAAGTCAGTTGACAGTTGACAGTTGACAGTTGACAGTTAATATTTGTTAGTTGTCATTAGTCTGAAGGAAGAAGGAAAAAGGAAGAAGGAAGAAGGAAAAAAACTTATAAATAATCTGCAAGATTATGTTTGGGGTTTATTTTTGTTTCAGATTTCAGCTCAAACTTCCTTCTTGCTTTGTCCTTCTTGCTTCTTCCTACTTCTTCCTTTAGACATCCGTTACATCGGTTACAAAATCCGTTGCCGAACCTTCTTGCTTCATTGGCCGCAGCATTTATCGATACCGAGACTTTCGAGTAATAAGTCGCTGACGGCATTGGCGATCGCAAATTCGCCGTAAAAGCTTTTAGAAAAATCATAGGCCTGCATTTCGGTGACGATCGCAATTACGAGGCTGCCCAAATCGTTTTCGCCTTCCATGCGCTGGCGGAGGTAGATTTGGGCTGCTCTTTTAGCTATTTGCTGGTTGGCTGCTTCTGGGATAAACTCGGAGTCTAGCCATGCCAGCAGCGTTTCTTGGAGCCATTGGCCTTCTTGCTCGGGGTTTTGGGCGGGCGGCAAGGTAATAGGTTGGATGGTTTCAGACATGATTATTCGTAATTGCTAATGTTGACTTTGAAAAGTTAGCGGCAAACATGACAACTGATAAATTTATGCAATATGATATACCGTCAATTATACAGGGATACGCGCAAGGCTATTTCTTGATGGCGAATGACGGCGAGGAGAGTTTGGGGTGGTATTCGAGCCGCCAGCGGGCGCTGATACCCCTGGATGAGAGATTTATCTATCCGCGATCGCTCCGCCGGGCATTGAATCAAGAACGGTTTTCGGTGGCTGTAAACCGCGATTTTGGGGCGGTGGTTGAGGGTTGTGCCGATCGAGAAACGACGTGGATTTCTAAGGAACTCAAGCAGATTTACTGGGGATTGTATGAGGCTGGTTGGGCGTACAGCTTCGAGACTTGGTGCGGCGACGAATTGGCGGGCGGTATTTTGGGATTGTCTATAGGTGGCGCGTTTATCGGGGAATCGATGTTTTACCGGATTCCCGAGGGTTCTAAGGTGGCGATGGTGAAGTTGGTGGAGAGATTGCGCGATCGATCTTATCTACTATTCGACGCTCAAATGAACAATCCCCACTTGGAAAGATTCGGAGCTTATACTGTTAAGGAAAAACTCTATAACACGATTTTACAACAAGCCTTAAAGCGCCGCTGCTCCCTCTTTTGAATCTTCTATCTTGAGGAACTTAGGCTTTGGCTAATTCCTCACCCGATATCCCTGCTTCCAACAATAGTATAATTAAGCTGAGATACTTCTCGGAGACAACCACAATGCAAGTCACAACCGAAGAAATTATTTATCCATCCAGCGACGGTCAACCAATGGCAGAAAGTACAATTCAATACAAATTAATTGTCACAATCAAAGAAGGTTGCGAATCGCTGTTTGAAGATGACCCCAACGTGTTTGTAGCAGCAGATTTACTCTGGTATCCGGTTGAAGGTAGACCAGATATTTCTCAAGCACCAGATACGATGGTGATATTTGGCCGACCAAAAGGCGATCGACTTTCCTACATACAATCTCGCGAAGACAATATTGCTCCCCAAGTCGTCTTTGAGATTCGCTCCCACAACGACAGCCAAACTAAAATGAATAAAAAATTTTCATTTTACCAGCGTTATGGAGTTGACGAGTATTACGTTTACGATCCGCAAACAAATGAGCTGGAAGGTTGGCAAAGACTTGAAGGAATCTTAGAACCAATTGAACCAATGGAGGGATGGACAAGTCCCAGACTGGGAGTGCGATTTGAGTTGCCAGAAGAAGGTTTGGAAATCTATCGCCCTGATGGAGAAAGATTTCTTTCCTATTCCGAAATAAATGCACAGCGGCTATTAGAGCGACGGCGCGCAGAACAAGAATTTCAGCGTGCCGAACAAGAATCTGAGCGTGCCGAACAAGAATTTCAGCGTGCCGAACAAGAAGCTCTCAAGGCTCAACAAGCAGCTCAAAGGTCTCAACTTTTAGCTGCAAAACTGCGGGAATTGAACATCGATCCTGATAGCATCTAAGCAGGAATAAATGCTAACAAAGCAGATTTATCAAATAAATCTGCTTTCTGGCAATTGCAGTTATTTATGCTTTTAGGAATTACCAGAAAGAATTGGTTTAAAGCCTCTACTTTTTAAGGATAAATTAAAAGAAGACTATTAATTACTCCAATCCTCTTCCTTCTTTTGTCAACTGTCAACAGTCAACAGTCAACTGAATAAAGCATTTCTGACTAAAGAAGCCGGGTTTTTTGGGGTTTTATCGACTGTAACCAAGTATTCTCGTAAAAACCCGGTTTCTGAACACCCATTTCCGACCCAAGAAACCGGGTTTTTTGGGGTTTTATCGACTGTAACCAAGTATTCTCGTAAAAACCCGGTTTCTGACCACCCGTACATAAGTCTGATTCTTTTAACCTAGAAATCGCCCCCAACTCAAAATTCATATACTACAATATATAATACAGATATTAGAGCCAAAATCCTTGGGGGTGCAAAAGAATCCTAATCGCGGCCCCATGAATGTGCAAAAATACTGAAGCCAACTTTATTAAACTCTGCACGGAGCAATTACTGTGGACTCCAGATACAACCCCCAATCCATAGAAGAAAAATGGCAACAGACATGGGCTGAGCAAAACTTAGACCAAATGCCAGAAGATACCGAAAAGCCTAAATTTTATGCCTTATCCATGTTTCCCTACCCGTCGGGAAGCCTGCACATGGGGCACGTCCGCAACTACACAATCATCGATGTAATTGCCAGACTCAAGCGGATGCAAGGCTATCGCGTACTCAATCCCATGGGATGGGACGCTTTTGGTTTGCCGGCAGAAAATGCGGCCATCGAGCGCGGAATTCCCCCCGCAGAATGGACATATCAAAACATTTCCCAGATGAAAGGCTTGTTTCGCCGCCTGGGTATTTCTTTCGACTGGACAAAAGAAGTTACAACCTGTTCTCCCGATTATTATCGGTGGACTCAGTGGCTGTTTTTGCAATTTTTAGAAGCAGGATTAGCATATCAGAAAGAAGCCGCAGTTAATTGGGATCCGATCGACCAAACCGTCTTAGCCAACGAACAAGTAGACAACGAAGGTCGTTCCTGGCGTTCCGGTGCCAAAGTCGAGCGCAAATTATTGCGGCAGTGGTTCCTCAAAATTACCGATTACGCCGAACAGTTATTAAACGACTTAGATAAATTGCCAGATTGGCCCGAAAGAGTCAAATTAATGCAAGCCAACTGGATTGGTAAATCTGTCGGCGCTTACTTAGAATTTCCCATTGTCGGCATGGATGAAAAAGTCGCCGTTTTTACCACTCGTCCCGATACAATTTATGGCGTGAGTTATGTTGTTTTAGCGCCGGAACATCCGTTAACTCAGCTAGTGACCACGGCAGACCAAAAAGCCGCTGTTGATACGTTCATCAAAGAAGTTGCATTGCAAAGTGAAATGGATCGCACGGCTGATGACAAACCAAAGCGCGGTATCCCCACAGGTGGCAAAGCAATCAACCCTTTCAACGATGAAGAAATTCCGATTTGGATTGCGGATTACGTGTTGTACGAATACGGCACCGGCGCAGTCATGGGAGTACCCGCCCACGACACGCGAGATTTCAAGTTTGCCAATCAATATGAACTACCGATTAAAGTAGTAATTGTGGATGATGATGAAGTTCCGCTGACGGAAGCTTACACCGAACCAGGAATTATGATTAATTCCGAAAGCTTCAACGGGATGGATTCAATTAAAGGCAAAGCCGCCATTATTCAAGCTGCCGTAAATTCAGGTTGTGGCAAAGCGCGAGTGCAATATCGCTTGAGAGATTGGTTGATTTCTAGACAGCGTTATTGGGGCGCTCCGATTCCGGTAATTCACTGTCCTAAATGCGGAACAGTGCCTGTCCCACAATCGGATTTACCCGTATTGTTGCCGGAAAATGTACAATTTACTGGCAAAGGTTCGCCCTTGGCAAAGATGCCGGAATGGGTAAACGTTCCTTGTCCGAGTTGTGGCACTCCGGCGCAGCGCGAAACGGATACGATGGATACTTTTATGGATTCATCGTGGTATTTTTTGCGCTATCCTGATGCTCAAAATCAAGCGCAAGTCTTCGATTCTGCGAAGACGAATGATTGGATGCCTGTTGACCAATATGTCGGCGGCATCGAGCACGCAATCCTGCATTTGCTGTATTCGCGGTTCTTTACGAAGGTTTTGCGCGATCGGGGTTTGATTGATTGCGACGAACCATTTAAACGCTTGTTAACTCAAGGAATGGTGCAAGCCAAAGCATACAAAAATCCTGTGACTGGCAAATATGTTTCCGCATCAGATGTAGACCCCGAAAATCCTAAAGATCCGCAAACTGGTGAAGTTTTGGAAGTCTTCTATGAGAAGATGTCCAAATCTAAATACAACGGTGTTGACCCCTTGGAAGTTATGGGGAAATATGGGGTTGATACGGCGCGGATGTTTATTTTATTCAAGGCGCCACCGGAGAAGGATTTGGAGTGGGATGACGCTGATGTGGAAGGACAATTCCGCTTTTTAAATCGGGTTTGGCGCGTGGTGACAGAGTTTGCTTCACCCCCCCCAGCCCCCCCTTGCCAAGGGGGGGAGAAAGATAATTTACCCTCTGCTATTCCTTCCCAAGGGGGGGAGAAAGAGTTGCTAAGTAAAGCTGAAAAGGATTTGCGGCGGGCGATTCACACGGCAATTAAGGAAGTGCGAGAAGATTTGGAGGGCGAGTATCAGTTTAATACTGCTGTTTCCGAAATGATGAAGTTGAACAATGCGCTGGCTGATGCTAAATGTAAGGATTCGCCCGTTTATGCCGAGGGAATTAACACTTTAATTTTGCTGTTAGCGCCTTTTTCGCCGCACATTGCTGATGAATTGTGGCATTTGATTGGTAACAGCGAATCAGTACATTTGCAAACTTGGCCTGTTGCAGATCCATCTGCTTTAGTTACTGATGAAATTACGCTGGTAATTCAAGTTATGGGTAAGACGCGCGGCACTATTCAAGTGCCTTCGGGTGCGGATAAAGCTGCTTTGGAAAATTACGCCCGCGAGTCGGATTTGGCGAAGCGCCACCTGGAGGGTAAGGAGATTAAAAAGGTAATTGTGGTTCCTGGAAAGTTGGTTAATTTCGTTGTAGCTGGATAAAGATGAGAAACCCGGTTTTTGAACTCAACGGGTTTCTGATACTTGCAGTAAATGGTTCGTAGTCAGGACTTTAGTCCTTCTTTCGCTCAGTAAATGGTTCGATCGTTCGGACTTTATTCCTTCTTTCGCGCGGACTGAAGTCCTCACTACGAACCGACTTTATTGTGGTGCTTCAAGGGAGATAATAGTTGTTTTTAGTGCTATTGAATCACCGATCGCTAATTGTACCGCCATGAGCAAATTACCAAAGAAATACAGATATTTTCATAAATGGATATTATTTTTGGTGAAGTTTTGGACGATCACCTACATCCTCTGTTGCATAATATTGTTTAGCCTGCAAACTCGTCTCATCTTTGACCCAACACCTACAATCCAAAAAACACCGGATGCCTTTAAAATCCCCTACGAAGAGGTTTGGTTGCCAGTTAACGGGCGATCGCCCAAAACCGCAAAAACAGACAAAATTCACGGTTGGTGGCTGCCAACCGCCAATCCACAGCCACTAGGAACCCTATTGTACCTGCACGGCAAGGGCTTTAACATCGGTACGAATATCAATCAATCTTACCGCTTTCGGGAATTGGGTTTTTCTGTATTGCTGATGGATTATCGGGGTTACGGGCGCAGTCAAGGCAGTTTTCCCAGCGAAGCGCGGATATATGAAGATGCGGAAACAGCTTATAATTATTTAGTCAAACAGCGGCAATTGTCGCCTAGCGAAATCTTTTTGTACGGCCATTCACTCGGAGGTGCTGTTGCTGTAGAATTAGCAGTTACACATCCTAAAGTTGCGGGCTTAATTGTTCAAAGTTCTTTCACTTCCATGCTGGATATGGTAGAACGCCAAAGTTTGATGCGGCTGTTTCCGGTGCGGCTGCTGCTGACGCAAAAGTTTGATTCTTTGAACAAAGTTAAATTGCTGCGAATTCCGGTTTTGTTCGCCCACGGAAGTGCCGATCCTTTGATTCCTGCTGCGATGAGTGAAAAGTTGTATGCTGCTGCTGGTGAACCCAAGCAAATTTTGCTGGTTCCTAATGCTAAGCATAATAATGGAGATGCTTTTTTTAACAGCAGCGAATACCGCAAAACTGTTGTTGATTTTGCCGAAAAATCTAAAATTAGATGAATAAATAGGTTCGTAGTAAGGACTTTAGTCCTGTCTGCTTTGATGCGGACTAAAGTCCTCACTACGAACCTGATAATATTATTTCTATTTTATCTCCAACTTCTAGCTGTAAAACGGATTGAGCGCTGCCGCCGTTAACGGCAATTTCTAGCCAACCGTCAGAACCAATTATGGCTATTAAATCACCAGGCTTGCTGTCGCTGTACGTCTTACCGCTGGGGATGCGAATTAGATCGCAACTATTGCTAATTATCACTGACCAATTGTTACCTATAATGCAATTATTGGGGATATTGGTAATTAGATTGCCGAAGCGATCGACATATTGAACGCAACCTGTCGCACCTGTGGCTGTAACGGCGCAATTTGGTATCTCTAGCTGCACTAAACTTGCAGCGCTTACCGCCCTTCCCAACTCTTCCAACGGCACCCCATTCGCCAAATGAGCGCCCGCTGTGGCGAAAATATCGCGACCGTGAAACGTGCTGCTGGGTTCGGGTGTACGCCAGTATTTGGGGTTGGTGAGCTCCACAACGGCGATCCTCTTCGTTGGCGTAGCCCCCGTAGGGACGGGCTTCGCTAACGCATTTTCGCGACTCAACACCCCACTAAACAACCCGTTATCCGGCCCGACAAGGAAGCAACTAGCACATTTCACCGCCACCGCGCGTCTGTTGCTACCCACACCCGGATCGACGACAGCAACGTGTACAGTTTCCGCTGGAAAATAAGCAAAAGCAGCCATCAAACAAAACCTCGCCGCCGCAATATTTTGGGAGGGTATTTGGTGCGTAATGTCAATCACTTGTAACTGCGGGTTGATTTGGGCGATCGCACCTTTCATCACTCCCACATAAACATCGCTCAATCCAAAATCCGTCAGCAGAGTTATAATTCTATTTTTAGACATATATCCAAAGGTAAGAATATGGTAGCGCAGTGGGAAAACTTTCTGCAAAACTTAGGAGAATGGCACGGTTCCTTCACTCAGCTATCAACGCGGGGAGAGATACTTCAAGATACTCCCAGCATTATTTCTCTCGAAGGACTCAACGATAACAAAACTGTGCGGTTGAAACTGCGCCGTTTCTCTCCCAATCCTAGCGGTGTCGGCGAACCGGAAGTCAGCGAACTGGTTCGAGAATATCAGAGTTTGGGACGAGATATCCTGTTTTTTGAGAATGGAAATTTTTGTCAGGGAACTATTCAACTAGCGCCTTATTCTGAGTCGGGTGCCGAGTTTGGTTTTATCTACAATTATCGCCGGTTGCGCTTCGTTCAGCTCTACAATACCGACGGCAATTTATCCCAACTTACCTTAATTCGCGAAAAGCAGCCCGATAAAAATGTCCCCGAACGTCCGCCTTTAACTGTTGGGGATTTGCTGGGAGAATGGGAGGGCGAGGCTGTGACGATGTATCCAGACTGGCGTTCACCCGATCGTTATTCTACCAAACTGCAATTGAATTTGCAAAATGGCGATCGGCTCATGCAAAAAATCACTTTTGGCACTAATGGTAACGTGATCAGTTCTAGCGGCCACATAGACGGTTCTGTGATTAATTTTAACGAAGGTGTAACACCCGTGCAGGTTTTACTGCTTCCCGATGGCGGTTCTTGCACTTGTCCGGTGAAAATTGAATCCAGAAAACCTATATTTTTTGAGGCCGGTTGGTTGGTAGAACCTGACTTGCGATTTCGGATGATTCGCAGTTACAATGACAAGGGTGAATGGGTAAGTTTGACTTTAGTTACTGAACGCAAAGTTAGTCATTAATTCCGTAGGGTCTGGTTAACCAACAATCTTTGATTCCCACAGAAAATCTACAAAAACCCGCCTAACCAAACCAGTAAATTCTGATTGCATAAAAGGTTGATTCGGTATCTGGGA
>NZ_JAEQCE010000010.1:0-62154 GCF_020738665.1 Microcoleus sp. PH2017_08_TRC_O_A | reverse complement strand
TTTGGTTTCACGTACTTTGCCATATTAGTATTATGGATCGCCATGTACGCATTGTCCAGTCTTGTCCAATAAATTAATGATTAGAGGCATACCGATCGTTACTTGATGTCGAGCCGGCCGTACTTTGTCGTCAGGGACTTTTGCCAATGACAAATCAGGAGATGTGTGAGGATTAGACAAGTCTAACCTTTAACAGCCTGAGCTTTCAAACATCCGTTGAACTCGGGTTGAGATTTTGGCCGGCAGTAACAGGAAACCAGTATTTGAGGTAGATGCGGTCAGAATTAGTGTCGAAACTGCTGGGTATAAAACAGGACACCGCCGATGTGAGTTTTACTAGAAGCACCCTACCAAACGATAATTGAGTTCCTACGCAGAATCCCGCGATCGCTGGCATCACTAGCGCAGAATTTCAAATTGCTGCTGTTAACATCAAAGCTTAACTTTTTCCGGCGCCGGTGGGAACCGCGCATGGTAATGGGCCCCGCACATAGTAGGGAGAACAGGAAACTATGTTAACTTCACGCTGTTGAGATTTCTCTACAGCAACTTTCAATCCTGCTTCAAAATGCTCCGTGGCATCTTTCCAAGAGTAATTGGTCACCTTAGCATAGGCGGCTTCCGACATGGCTTGCCACTGGGCATTCGACAAATGACACATAGATTCTATGGCTTTTGCCATTTCTTCGGGATCTTCTGGGCTTACAAGTATGCCAGTACCGCCGCTCAAAATTTCAGGAGCAGCGCCTGCTGTGGTACTGATGACGGGAGTGCGGCACGCCATCGCTTCGATAATTGGCAAGCCGAAGCCTTCAGAGCGACTCGCCAGCAGCCACGCATCGCATTTGCTGTAATAATCTTTGAGTTTGTCTTGGTCGGGTCTAATTACATACTCGGCATTGGCTGGTAGCGGCAATTCCGGGGATGGGGCCTCTGTACCGAAGGCAACCAGACGCAGGTTGGGAATTTTTTCAGCGGCTAGGGAAAAAGCTTTGAGTGCGATGTCGGTTCCTTTCCAGTAAATTGCAGAGTACATCATGCCAATGGTAGGAACCGATTGTTTGTGGCGAGGGCAGGCATAAAATTGCTTGGTGTCAACGCTCGGAGGAGCTGAGGAAACTTGGCGATCGCCATATTTAGTCCGAGCTAGGTCAACTAACCAGTCAGAGATCGTAATTTTGTGCATGGGTAGCTTCCAGGTTGCTTCGACTCTACCTTCAGGTAGATAGTCAAAAACTTCATGGTGCTGGATAAAATAAGCTTTAGCTCCTTTGCTCGGGGAGAGTTTTGCTACCCACTCGGCGGTTTCCCACCAGGTGGCAACTACTACGTCAGCGTCAGGCACATCTTTGTCTTCTATTGGGCGCGAGCGATCGATAATTTTGCTTTCTACACTGAGATTATCGAAAAATGATGGCTCATTTTCAGGTGTGGAAATCCAACCCCTTCCCCGCAGCAGCGACTTGACTTGCTGGCGCAGACTCGCTTGCTCATGGGGTACAGAGATGACGAACACGGAGTGTCCTCGTTGTTTCAAGAGTTCTGCGAAAATAGATATTACTCGAATTCCACCAGTCAGACACAGAGTAGGAAGAACAAAGGTGATTTTCATGTTTAACTCCCGCTGAATAATCCGACTCGGTTTCGACGCTGCGATGAGCGCGCTTTGTGAGAGCCGACAGGAAAGAGGGGCGGGTGAATCTTAATTACCGCTTTCCCGGTGTGGGCATAGAATCAAACCTAGCGACTGTTCGCAACACCCCAGTATAGATCCACAATTTCGCTGTCATTCAATCTATAGTAATGATGGATTCGATTCACCAACAGTTCCCTGCGGGATATTTTTTCGGGTCTGCGAAAGTTACTTCTCAAGACAGATACGCGATCTAACATCAGCTTTTTTCGCCCCACACACGAAGCTCTACAACACTTCCTGCCTAACATAACATCATTTGCTGATCTTACCGACACAGAGTTACGGTTTACCGTAACTCTCCAAACTTTAGTGTTGGGGAAAGGTAGCCAGCGTAACAATATTCCGGAGATTGACAATCGCCGTCCGGAAAAATTTGTTATAAAATTCTATTAAATTAAATTATTAGTTATAAAATATTAATTCGCGATAGCTATCATCGCTAGAAATACTGATGCTTGACTGTGTGTTTTAAGTTACTATACGCTCTGTATCGCTTAAAAAATATATTATTTATTCTGAATTCAGAGATGTAATTTGCTCAAACACCTGCACGGACGCGAGCTGATTCTGAAAGGGAATCGCAGAAATCACAGTCATGGATAGGTTAATCAGGAAAAACTGGTTTTTTTTAACTATTGCTCGATCTTGTTGCCGTAAATGTCTTAAAAAACCGTTTGATGCGTCTGGACTGCTGAAAAAGGTAGGTTTGTCGATCGCTACAGAATATATAATTTGATTGGTATCAATTTAATTAACTGCCTGAGTTTTAAATTTTTTAATGGCAGGCGATCGCCTGAAAGTATCCCCAAAAGTGACTGCCACTTCTCCACCGAGTATGTAGCGTGCCCAACAGATGTCTAAGTAATTACCGTAAAATTCAAGTTCCCCCAATTACCTAACGATCGTGTAAATATCACAACAATTGTCATGGTGCAGTGATATAGATCGTGGCAACCTTGACTCTTAATTGGTAGCCGCAGCTTAGCGGTATGTATCAAGCGAGTTCGCTTACAAAAAAAATCCTGCTATGAAAAAATCATATTTCCTGAGTTGACGATTCCGAAGGACAATCGGTGTACTTTTGAGCGTTGTGGTGCCCAGGGTGGCAACGATATGGTTTGCCAGTTTTCACGCAGTAAAAATTATGCGATCGCCAGCGCAACAAAATCTCTAACTTTAAATAGATGTCTTCACACAAAGCATTTCTCGGTGGGAATACATGAACTTTCAATTGTTGTACAGCATCAGTCAAAATCCCAGCAGCGTCCAATACGGTTGAGTTAAGAGAGTCCCGCAGTCATAACGATTTGAAAAATAGACACTGAGATTGCTCTGGGGCGCGATCGCTGCGGACAAAAAGTGTTAGCCCAAGCGTATTGGGCTATAGTTTAATACGGTTCACTTAAGAAGATAATTGCTCAGCGCCCACCTGACTTAACCGAGAAATGTCATAGTCTCTGCGATTGCCGCGCTCGATCGCTCGCAATGACAAAAACGTTAAGTGAACCGTATTTGGCTATAGTTGCTAAAAAAGTGGCTAGTTAAAGAGGATTTGCCAAGCAATCATTGCGAGGGCTAAATCTGCGATCGCGTGGCTGATATAACTAGGCCACAGCGAACGGTAAGTTAGATAACAGTGCGACCAAATTATCCCGGCGGTGAAGACGGCGAATGAGCCTAAAATCACAGCGCGCCAGTCGCTGTAGGCTGCGATTACAAAAATGTGGTGGAGGGTGAAAAATAGTGAACTGAGAAATATGGCTGGTTTTCCTGGTATCAGAATCTGGCATTTGTTGCAGACAAACCACCGCCAAGTAAATTCTTCAATCAGCGAGTTAACTAGCACGAAATATGCTTCAACAATTAAGTAAATATTTTGGCTGTTGGTTCCCAATTGGCGAGCTTTTTCTTTGGCCGCTACAGGATCGATCCAGTGCTGGCCGAAAAGGCTGTAGATACCCACAATTACCGCAAACATGGCTATTCCCCAAATGGCTCCAGCCCGCAATTCTCGCCGCTTGGGGAGGGATAAATGCAGTTTTTGCCGATCGACTAAAACACACCAGGCGATCGGGAAAAGGAGCAACCAAAGTTGACACAAGGCTGATACTGTTTGTCCCCAGCTTCCGGGGGCAATATACAAGCCTGCTATTATACCAATACTCGCAGCGGGGACGAGCAGTGTGAGAGCTAAGAGTGCTGTTTTGCGATCGCCAATTTCCAGCATTTTTTACGCCACCTTTGAAAATTTGGATTGACATCAAAGGTAAAAGCTTGGCCGGTTCCCAGAGGTGATACCAGTTTTACAAAAATTTAACTTTAGCCAAACCTGAAATTCTGATGCCGTCAGTCATGCCCAATATAAAATATAAAATATAAAATAGTATGATTTTTGTGCCACTTATCAAAGTGGTGCGTCTTTGTGGCATCGGAAAATTGGTATAATGGCGATCGCACTTCCGATCCTAATCAGGAATTACTCTAAATTAACTCAGTTGTCGGCTTTTTGAAATCCGAGCGATCTTTCTATTTCGGGTTCAGCACCATTTTGCAGCCAATCAAGAGGTTTTTCTGCTATTTAGGCTGGATTTACCCATATAATATCTTTAAGCTCATCAACCTCTACTGCTACTTTAGCAAAACATTGTCTGACTTTGTTATCAAGTGAAATTACTGTGCGATCGGTAGCGATCGCAGCTTCCACCAACCGCAAATCTTTAACCATTATTTCCCGCTCTTTATCGCTTTCGGCAATCGATTCAACTTGAGACCACAAATTATCATCTACCGCGATATCGCAGGGGCATAGTTTCTTCTTTGCCACCATCCGGCGCAGCCATATACGAGCGGATTTTGATTGATGCTTGTTCCACTCATCTCTAATATTTGGAGTCATCACAACTCTGTGAGAAATATCCAAGACAGCTTGGAGAAAATCGCGACAGTAAACGGATATTGGATAGGTAGCATCTTCTCCACCAGCAGCACGCGCAACTGAAGCATCAATTACCAGGCGTTTAGAAATTTTATCTGCCATGTTAATGCTTCCACAAAACAGCTTCGGCTGCATCCAAATAGCGGTTTTCTAGATGCAAAGAGACATCGCCAAAATCTTCCGGCCACTCTCCAAAAGCTCCTGTTTCATCTAGATCGGCACTGCTGACTTCTGTAACACCATCGTCGCGCCGTTTAAACCAGTGAAGTTTGACTAAATCAGGTAATATTTTACCCTCGGCAACTAACGATTGAACTGCTAAAAGCAGCAATTCACTGTGAGTTTCTAGAACTACTCGCACACCTCGATTTGCAGCATCAACTAATATCTCTGCTAAAGCAGCTTGAGCGCGAGGATGCAAGTGAATTTCCGGCTGTTCTAGGTAAACTAATTGTCCTGGTTCTGCTACAAGCAAGGCAACTAAAATAGGCAAAGTTTGCGATACCCCAAAGCCAACATCAGCAATACTAACCGTATCGATTGCACTCCCGCTGCGGGATAAACGACCTACCAGCAGTTCAATTTGTACGTCATTAATCTGTCTGGCTTCAACTTTCCAGTTGAGTCCCAGGAACTCTAAGGCTTGACCCAATTTTATCAGTCGATCGTCCTTGGTTTCTTGCCAGGAATTAACTATACTAGCAACATAATTTTCAAAAATTCCAGTAAATTCACTGCCAAATGCTGCGATATTATAGGTGCGTTCTGGATTGCCTCTCGATCCGGGAACATGAATTATCTGGCGAATATATTGTTGAAAGTTGATTGCCAAATGGGATGAATCAAAATGACTTTCACCAAGTCGTAAGTCTAAAAAACCTCGAACATTACTTACGCTCCATAGTGGCGGTTCTTCGTCAATATTGTCTAATAAAATACAGTAATTTTCCGCAAAGTTTTCTGGAAGAACCTCAATCACTTCTTGATGTCGCATTCCCGGATAAATAGTAATAATTTTATCATTGTCAGGAAAACAGTAAATTGCCTTGACAATTCTAATGCCAGGTTTTGGCTGCTTGCTGAAAACGTTTTTCAAAAAATTATCTCTCTCTAGATTAACCCTGACATAAAACTCATCGTTGTATTTTTCAGGTGACAGTTTAGACAATATCTGTTCTGCGGATGTAAACTTAACATTCGGCCCGTCAAGTTTCAAACCACCCGGATCGTAAGGGGCTTCTAGCGTTTGCTTCATCAGCAATAGCGGCTGCATAATGCTAGACTTACCAGAACTGTTGGCACCGGCTAAAATTGTCAGCGATCGCACTTCAATTTGGCACTCTTCATAAATAGACTTGTACCCGCATACTGCAATTTCACTAATTCCCGATACAGGCTCTTTGTTCTGTGTTGCAAAGGAAGTGGATTGAGTCATAATATTATGTTTGCATTGTCAGCTCTAAATACCATAATATTATAAGATAATCTTTAGTAGCTGTGTATTTTGGCCCAATGACGATCGCAATTGACTTTGGAACTAGCAACACCGTCGTCGCTCGCTGGAATCAGGCTCTCCAGCAGCCCGAAACTTTGAAATTACCGGGATTGTCGGCAATCTCGGTTCAAAATCCACCCCTAATTCCCAGTTTACTCTACGTTGAGGACGCTGCTCAAAATAAAGTCATCCTCGGTCAGCAAGTCCGCGACAAAGGCCTCGATCTGAGTGGAGATTCTCGGTTTTTTCGCAATTTTAAGCGGGGAATTGGCACTTCTGTGCAGGGTTTTGTGCCGGAACTTGACGGGCAAATTGTTGATTTTGAACGAGTCGGTGAGTGGTATTTGAGCCAAATTGTGAACTCAATTCGCGAACTGCCTTTGTCGGTAGATTCTTTGGTTTTTACTGTGCCGGTAGATAGTTTTGAAGCTTACCGCCATTGGTTGGGTAAAGTTTCTGAATCTCTGCAAGTGGAACAGGTGCGGATGTTGGATGAGCCTACGGCGGCTGCTTTGGGTTACGGTTTGGCCGATCGCGAAATTCTATTAGTGATTGATTTCGGCGGCGGCACTCTCGATATTTCATTGGTACGCCTCGATGTTAATGCCAACAAAAAGCCTTTGGGGTTTTTGCTGAAATGGGGCGAAAAGTTGTTAGCTGAATCTTCTGCACAAAAGACAAAAGTTGCCAGGGTTTTGGCTAAAGCCGGACAAAATTTAGGCGGTTCTGATATTGATAATTGGTTGGTTGACTATTTTGTTAAAACGAAAAAGTTGGCAAAATCTCCGATTACGACGAGGTTGGCAGAAAGGTTAAAGATTCAGTTATCTTTGCTAAATAATGCGGTTGAGGTTTATTTTGATGATGAAAATTTTGAGAGTTACGAATTAGAATTAGACCGATCGGGCTTTGAATCTATCCTTGCCGAACATCAGTTTTTTGAGAACCTCGACGAGTGCATGAATCAAGTATTGCAGCAAGCGCGGCGCCAAGGCTTAGAAATTGGCGATATCAATGCAGTTTTGCTCGTTGGCGGTACTGTCCAAATTCCTGCGGTGCAGCGTTGGGTGCAGCAATATTTCGATCCGGCAAAAATTCGGTGCGACAAACCCTTTGAGGCGATCGCCCAAGGTGCTCTACAATTAAGTCAAGGCATAGAAATCAAAGATTTTCTCTATCACAGTTACGGCATTCGCTACTGGAACCGCCGCGACAATTGCCACAGTTGGCACAGTTTAATCAAATCCGGTCAGTCTTATCCGATGACCGAACCGGTAGAATTAGTCTTGGGAGCTTCTTTGGAAAATCAGCCCAGCATAGAATTAATTATCGGCGAATTGGGAGCGGAAACTGGTGGGACGGAGATCTATTTTGACGGCGACAGGCTAATTACTCGCCAACTCGCGGGCGAAAGATCCGTACAGCCGCTAAATGACAAAGACGGAGCTCGCAGTATCGCGCAATTGACGCCGCCTGGGTATCCGGGGAGCGATCGCATAAAAATCTTTTTCCGCGTTGACGAACAGCGCTTTTTGCGGATTACTGTGGAAGATTTGCTAACCAATGAAACTTTGTTAGAGGATAAACCAGTGGTGCAGTTAAGTTAAATATAGGACGTACGGTTGAAACCGCGTCTAGACAAAGGAAGTCCGCCTCCGCGGACTGAATGAAATCAAAAATTCCCACGCCCTTGAAGTGAATTTTGTCTCCATAAATGTAATTTTAACCGCTCACTCTTCAACCTGCGGAGGCAGGTTTTGTCTGTATAGACGCGGTTTCAACCGCCGTTTGATCTACGAACCTATTAGTTAAATTTCAGATTTGTGCACCACTACAGGCGTCCCCACCGAGGCCCAATTGAACAGCCATTTAGCGTGATTTACAGCTACATTTGTGCAGCCGTGAGTGACGGGATTTCCAAACAAATTGTGCCAGTAAGCGCCGTGAATTGCATTACCGCCATCGTAATACATTGTATAGGGAACGTCGGGCACGTCGTAGTCTTCCCCAGTCATTCTAGTAACGCGATATTTGGTTTGGATGGCAAAGGTTCCCGTGCGGGTGGGAGTCGATGATTTGCCGCTGGAAATAGTCACCGCATAAACGGGTGTATTTCCTTCCCAAGCTATGAGTTTTTGTCTTGACAAATCAATTTCAATCCAGCGCTGACTGGATTGCTGCAACTGCATGATTCTATTGGCAATTATGTTGCGCTGTTCGCCTGCAAATGCAGGAATTTGTCCGCCACAAAATGCAGCAACTGTTAGGGCGCAGGCAACACATAAAGTTCCTGCGCGACGCAAGTAAGTTGAGTTGATAATCATGTTTATTCCTCACACCCAAGACGATTTGATAGTTTTAGATTGAAAAATTGAAGAATTGGGAAACTTTCACACCTGGTACTATTTTAAATTGTAGATTATAGATTTTAAATTGGGAAAGAGGGCTTAACAAGTTGTTAAGTTTTGGGTGAGAGTTTTGGCAATTTCGACGATCGCCCGCCAATCTCGATTTTGCACTAAGTGTTTGGGAAATAAGTCTCCGGCTAAACCAACGGCGATCGCCCCAGCGTCAATAAATACCTTGGCATTTTCCAGCGTCACCCCGCCCGTGGGAATCAAAGGAATGTCGCCCAGAGGGCCTTGCAGGCTTTTCAGGTAAGCAGCGCCTCCCAAGCCTGCGATCGGAAAAACTTTCACGCAGGTAGCACCTGCTTGCCACGCCGTCATAATTTCTGTGGGAGAAAAAGCACCAGGGACGATCGGCACTCTCGCATCAACTGCTGCTTGAATCATGCCTACATCGGTGTGCGGAGTAAACAGGAATTGAGCCCCGCAATCTATGGCTTGCTGCAACTGTTCTAAGTGTAATAAAGTGCCAGTACCAATACTAAAATCTGGCAATTCTGAGCGGAGTTGCGAAATTAATTCAGCGGCTTTGTGGGTATTCCAGGTAATTTCAATAAATTGGATTCCTCCTGCTGCTACAGATTTTGCCATCTGCCAAGCGACTTCCTGTTCGGATGAACGGATCACGGCGATCGCTCGGTGTTTTTTTAGTAGTGTCAACCAAGATTGATGATTCATGCTAACTCATTCTGACTAGGATATAATTTTAGTACACATTACAAAATTCGATATATGCCAAACTACAATATGCGCGGCGTTCAATTTTTAATAGACAATGAAGGCAACAAAACCGCTGCAATTGTTGACCTCAAAGAACACAGCGAATTTTGGGTTGACGTGTTGGCTGAATGTGGCGAACCGACAGACTTTCAGTTTTTAGTTGACGGCCAAGGCGAAAAAATTGCGGTGCTGCTTGACTTCGAGAAGCACGGCGAACTCTGGGAGGATGTTTATGACTCTTTGACTATTGAATCTAGACAAGATGAACCAAGAGTTCCCTGGGAAGAAGTTAAGCGCCAGCTTGAGGAAAAGGGTATGTTGAATGTCTGATTACTTGGTCATTACTGCACGTTCGGCTCAAAAAGACCTGGACGCTCTGCCCGTTGAAATCAGCAGTCGCATTTATCCCCAGATAAATGCTTTAGCCAGTGTGCCCCGTCCCCCAGGCTGTCTCAAGTTAAAGGGGAAGAAAAACGGCTGGCGAATTCGGGTGGGCGATTACAGGGTAATATACACCATAGATGACGACAGCCGCACGATCGATATCAGTAAAGTGCGTCACCGGCGAGAAGTTTACCAAGGGTGATATCACGTCCGGTTATATCGAAATGATGCAGTGCGATCGCCCGATCGCATTGCACAATGAAATTAAACAGCCGATCGCACCACAAAAAAATCGGGGCGATTCCAGACAATACCAGAAGCACCCCAATTATCGATTTTAAGCTTTAGATTAAATCTAAAATCTAAAATCCAAAATCTAAAATCAATTAGGCAATTGTCGCCATCTTGACATCGCTATTAGCTAACAAATTTTGCAATTCATCAGCATCGACAGTTTCCTTGTCAACTAGCATATCTGCCAAGGCGTTCAGCACGTGGCGGTTGCCGACGAGCACGTCTTTAGCGCGCAGGTAAGCTTGCTCTACCAACAAGCGGACTTCATCATCGATCGTAGCTGCGGTTTCTTCAGAAAAGTCCCGTTCGGCCATGATATCGCGACCCATGAACATATTCCCTTGTTGGCGACCGAGAGCTACAGGGCCTAGCCGATCGCTCATTCCGAAGCGAGTTACCATTTGGCGTGCTACTCTTGCCACTTGTTGCAAGTCATTGGAAGCGCCAGTTGTGACTTCTTCTTCACCGAAGACAATCTCTTCAGCAATGCGGCCGCCCAAGGCTACCGCCATTTGATTTTGCAAGTAAGAGCGAGAATACAAGCCAGAATCCATGCGATCTTCGCTAGGTGTGAACCAAGTCAAACCACCAGCGCGGCCGCGGGGGATAATGCTGATTTTCTGTACGGGATCGTAGTCGGGCATCAGCGCACCGACTAAAGCGTGACCGGCTTCGTGGTAAGCTACTAAGGTTTTGCGTTTTTCGCTCATCACGCGGTCTTTCTTTTCGGGGCCGGCGAGGACGCGATCGATCGCATCGTTGACTTCATCCATCGAGACTTCGGTCAAATTGCGACGGGCTGCCAAAATTGCTGATTCGTTGAGCAAGTTAGCCAAATCCGCACCTGTGAAACCGGGTGTCCGGCGGGCGATTTTTTCCAAATCCACATCTTTTGACAAGGTTTTGCCGCGGGCGTGAACGTTAAGAATTTCGAGGCGGCCGGAGAAATCGGGGCGATCGACCACAACTTGGCGATCGAAGCGACCTGGACGTAGCAGCGCAGCATCCAGCACGTCGGGGCGGTTAGTAGCAGCAATCAAAATGATGCCAGTATTGCCTTCAAAACCGTCCATTTCGGTCAGTAACTGGTTCAGGGTTTGTTCCCGTTCATCGTTACCACCGCCCAAACCAGCTCCGCGCTGGCGGCCTACGGCGTCAATTTCATCAATAAATACGATACAAGGAGCGTTTGTTTTAGCTTGTTCAAACAAGTCGCGGACGCGGGAAGCACCGACACCGACGAACATTTCGACAAATTCCGAACCGGAAATGCTGAAGAAAGGAACACCTGCTTCTCCGGCGACTGCTTTGGCGAGCAAGGTTTTGCCTGTTCCGGGAGGGCCGACTAACAGCACGCCTTTGGGGATTTTAGCTCCGACTGCGGTGAAGCGATCGGCATTTTTCAGGAAGTCCACGACTTCAGCGAGTTCTAGCTTGGCTTGTTCGATGCCGGCTACGTCGCCGAAAGTCACCTGAGTTTGAGGCTCCATTTGGACTCTAGCTTTCGATTTGCCGAAGTTCATGGCTTGATTGCCGGGCCCGTTTTGGGCGCGCCGCACCAGGAAAAACAGTCCCACCAAGAGCAGGATCGGGAAGAACAGGCTGCTGAGGGCTTTTACCCAGAAGCCTTCGTCGTTTTGGGGCAGAACTGAAATATCTACCTTATTTTTGGTCAGGATGTTAATCAGTTCGGGGTCGTTAGGCAGGTTGACAATTACCTTGCTGCCGTCCTGAGCCGTTACGAGAGCTTTACTGCGATCGGAACTGATATTTATTTTGTCTACTCTGTTGCCTTCGACTTCCTGAATGAATTGGCTGTACTTCCAAACTTCCCGACTAGGGGGCTGTTTGTCAAAAAATGCAGTGGCTAGGGCAATGACTACAATAGCCAGCAGTGCGTACAGTCCAGCGTTTCTCCAGCGTTTATTCACCGAGGTCGATCCTCCTAATTATTTAGTCCCTGTGATTTGGGAATTTTTATTTATGTTCATCAATCTTAACGTATTTGTAACTTGTTTTTGTGTTGTCAGGAATCCCGGCAAGGGCGATCGCTCGTCTGAAGTAGTGGAAACCGAACTGCCCTGAAAGCCGTCAGGAGATGGGAGTGCTTTACTAAGGAGTCACATATAGCATAAATTAAAACTTGTCAAGCCTTTAGTCGAAGTAATCTTGAGGGGGCGGACTCCTGATAAGATCAGTCCTGGACGCACGGGTGGCCAGAAACCGGGTTTTTTTACGAAAATCCTTCGTTGGAGTCGCGAGATTAGGCAAAAAACCCGGTTTCTTTGGTAGGAATACGTCCAGGACTAAAGATATCTGAGTCAGGGCTGCATTGGTGTAGGATGTTCCTGTTTATTCACTCTTCATATATAACGATCGACCCTTGAGAAACCGTCTGAAGATTTCAAGACTCAGCATTAAAACAGTCTAGCCTACCCCATTGCCATCACTTGGCAACATTAAAAATTGAGTAAAGCGGGAGAGATATTCGGCCTTCCAATACAGACAGTCAATTAAACAACCTTGTAAGTTTAGATAATCAAAATGAAGTGCAATATTTGTGATTCTCCAACAAACAGCTTGGCTGCGGCTACGGTACTAAAAAAATATAACGTTGAGTATTTTCAATGCTCAAATTGTGGATTTGTTCAAACCGAGGAACCGTACTGGCTTGAGGAGGCTTATTCAGAAGCCATAGCTAGCAGCGACGTGGGAATGTTATCCAGAAGCACGATGTTCTCCACCGCAGCCAATAATATTATTTTTAATTTGTTTAATCACCGCGCTAATTTTTTAGACTACGGGGGCGGCTACGGTGTATTTGTTCGGATGATGAGAGATTTAGGATTTGATTTTTCATGGCATGATAAATATTGCAAAAATATATTTGCACAAGGCTTTGAAGCCGAGGCAAACAGCAGCTACCCCTACGAATTAGTCACAGCATTTGAAGTATTTGAGCATTTTGTTAACCCGCTGTCGGAGATCGAAAAAATCTTCAAATATTCTCGCAATATTTTATTCAGTACCAGATTGCTGCCAGCCAACAATCCCCAGCCCAGCGAATGGTGGTACTATGCCCTAGATGAAGGTCAGCACATTTCTATTTATACCACCAAGGCACTGTCTATAATTGCCGAAAAATTCAATTTAATTTTTTACTCTAACGGCGATTCTTTGCACCTCTTGACAGAAAAGGAAATCCCGCATCAACTTTTTCAAAGCTTATCATATTGCCAAGAGCCGGAATTAAAAAAAGCCTCATTACTCCAACATGATTACGAGGCAGCTTTGAGAAAAATTGCAGACACAGAGAAACGCAAATTAATGAAAAATCCAGCAGCCGTATCTCCTGAAAATTTAAAAAAGATTGTGATTGACGGCGTATTTTATCAGCTTAACAGCACCGGCATTGGTCGCGTCTGGACATCGCTGCTAGAAAACTGGGCAGAAAATGGTTTTGCTAAACAAATTCTAGTTCTTGACAGAGCGGGAACCGCCCCCAAAATTCCCGGCATCCAGTACCGGAATGTAGCCCGCTACGACTACAGCCAAACCGATGCAGACCGCCAAATGCTACAGCAAATCTGCGATGAAGAAAAAGCCGATTTATTTATTTCTACTTATTATACAACGCCTTTGTCAACGCGATCGGTATTCATGGCCTATGACATGATTCCCGAGTTGATGGGACAAAATCTTGCTCATTCCGAGTGGAGAGAAAAGCATTCCGGTATCCGCCACGCCTCAGCCTACATAGCTATTTCAGCAAATACAGCCCGCGATTTAGTTAAGGTTTTTCCGCAGATATCCTCAGCTTCTGTAGCTGTAGCGCACTGCGGAATAGACGCCAATTTCTCGCCAGCCGATAGAGAAGAAATCGCAGGTTTTAAGTCAAAGTACGGCATTGCTAAACCCTATTTTCTTTTGGTAGGCGAGAGGGTAGGCTGGCATGGTTACAAGAATGGGATATTATTCTTCAAAGCCTTTTCTCAACTTGCCAATAAGTTTGACTTTGATCTAGTCTGCACAGGCGGCAAACCTGTATTAGAACCCGATCTGCAATTGTATTGTTCTGGAATCACTGTCCGCACGCTGCAACTAAGCGATAGCGAATTGAGAGTTGCTTATTCGGGTGCTGCGGTATTAGTTTATCCGTCGAAATATGAAGGCTTTGGATTGCCAGTCGTCGAAGCCATGGCTTGCGGTTGTCCAGTCATCACTTGTCCAAACGGTTCGATTCCAGAAGTAGCAGGAAAAGCAGCGGTTTATGTAGATGGCGATGATGTCAGCGGGCTTGTCAATGCTTTGCGGGAAATACAGAAGCCTGCTGTCCGCAACTCATTAATTGCGGCGGGGTTAGAGCAAGCTAAGAAGTTTTCCTGGTCGAAAATGGCTGCAACTGTTAGCTCTGTTTTGGTTCAAGTAGCTGAGCATTCCCTTCAACCGCAAGCCGATCCAGCCTTACAGAGCGAATTATCGAATTATGACACATCGCAGCCTGTCCCGTCAGCTTTCAAAGTATCTGCGATCGTTTCTACCTACAATTCCGAAAAATTTATTCGCGGCTGCTTGCAAGACTTGGTAGATCAAACGCTGTACAAACAAGGCGAACTGGAAATCATTGTAATTAACAGCAACTCCGAACAGAACGAAGGAGAAATTGCACGGGAGTTTCAATCGAGATATCCCAACATAATTTATTGCCGGATACCACAGCGAGAAACCATTTATGCAGCTTGGAATAGAGGAATCGAGATGTCGCGCGGCAGATACATTACTAATGCGAACGCCGACGACAGACACCGCCCCGACGCATTGGAAATCATGGCTAATTATTTGGACTCGCAACCAAAAACTGCTCTGGTTTACGGCGATCAATTAATTACGAATGTTGTTAATGATACCTGGGTTGCGACGCAAGCTCAAACGCGGTGGAATTGGCCGGACTTTTCCTATGGGGAACTGGAACGACGCTGCATCATGGGTTCTGCGCCAATGTGGAGAAAATCGCTACACGAAAAACACGGCTATTTCCGAGCAGAATTGACGGCGGCTGGCGATTACGAATTTTGGTTGCGGGTGGGAAAAACCGAAAATATGTTCCGCATCCCGGAAATAATTGGGCTTTACTACCACAACGAGCAAGGTTTAGAACATGGTTCAGGGCGATCGCAACAAGAAACGCTTAAGATATGGAATGAATACGGCATCATCCGCCGAGGTATTAAACCCGCCACTACCCTCCCCGTTGCAATCTCTCCGTCACAGCTAAACGCCATGCCCTACCGCACGCCCGAACCAGCACTCGTCAGCATCATCATCCCCTGCTACAACCACGCCAATCTACTCAGAGAAGCTGTTGAAAGTGTTGCCAATCAAACCTATCAAAATTGGGAGTGCATCATTGTCAACGACGGCAGCACCGATGATACCAGCAACTTCGCAAATTATTTAATTCAATTGTATCCTCAAAAAGCGCTGCGCCTCATCGACAAACCCAACACAGGGCCCGCTGATTCCAGAAATGTTGGCGTTCAGAATTCCTCAGGAAAATTCATTTTATTCCTAGATGCTGATGATAAAATTCATCCCAAATTTCTAGAGGAGTGCGTTGAAGTTTTATCCGCGAAACCGGAGGTGGGTTTTGTCTATACAGATGTGCAGCACTTCGGCGCCAACTGCGATTTAGTTATCCACGGTGACTTTGACCCCAATAAATTTTTGAGAGACAATCAAGCCCCCGCTACTTCTTTATTTAGAAGAGAAATTTACGAGCAAGTAGGCGGCTTGAAAAAAGTGATGAAGCTGGGATGCGAAGATTGGGAATTTTGGATTTCTGCCTATGAAAAAGGCTGGTTAGGCGATCGTTTTCCTCAGCCTTATCTGTACTACAGGCAACATGGCGACGGCTCTAGCAGAACCCAAAAAATGGCGGGAGAACGCGAAAAGTTAGACTTGATGAGGGCTACAATTGTTCGCCTGCACTCTCAACTTTACAAACCCGAAGAAGTGCGTTGGTCAGAAAAAGTTTTGCAACAACACGGTAAGTTAATTGCTGATGAATTAGCTCAACTTAATACACCCGAACAGTTTTTAGCTTCCCTTCCTCAATACCTGGGAGAGTATCAAAAAGACCAAACGAATCAAGTTGCTCTCGCTCACATCCGCCACAGCCGCCGACAACTTGCCGATTATTTTGTGAATCTGCCCGCAGAACAACTAGAAACTGCCTACTCCGGTGAGGCAGGTAAGGCACATCAAATGCTGCTTAACAGCACTATCAAATATGAAGCGACAACAGATACTGAACAGAGTTTAATCGGTCAACTAGAAACACATCTATCCCAGGGAATTAAAACTCTGAAAGATGTTGGCTACTTACTAGCAGCCTCTCTCTACCGTCGTGCCGATCAGTTATTGCTAAAGTATGAAAATGCAGCTATACCCAATTGGTTTGTTAACGACTATCTCAAGTTTATGTTTACCGCGCCGACGCTCTTTCAAGAACTAGGAGAGGCTGACAATTATTGCCGCTACGTTCAGGGATGGGTTAGTTACGTGCACCGCAATATATTCCAAAACCAAAATTCACAAATTTGGCAGGAAATTGCCTGGTTTTTCACTCAAACCGCTAACTTTATCCCTTTGTATTTCAATAGCGAAAATCTCAAGCAAGTCTACACCAAACGGGCAGAAATTATTGAATTTGCGATGAAAAATCGCGGGGCTGCCATTGATTGCATTTTTCCGGCGAGGCCTGCAAACAGACAGAAAATTCGCGTCGGAGTTCTGACTAAGCATTTCGGGGCGATGACGGAAACTTTCGCGACTTTGCCTGCTTTTGAATATCTCAACCGAGATCAGTTTGAAATTATTTTGTATGCTATCAATTTGGATGGTAATAAATTAGAACAGTATTGCCAGAGTCGCGCGGATAGGCTGGTGCAATTGCCGAGTGATTTGCCAAGTCAAGTTCAGGCTATCCGCGCTGATGACTTAGATATTCTGTTGGTTGCTACGAATATTACTGCTGTCACTCATCCGATTAGTTTGCTGGCGCAGCATCGATTGGCGCGGGTACAAACTACTTGTTTTAATTCTCCTGTGACTACGGGAATGCGCCACGTTGACTATTATATTGCTGGCAAGTTGATGGAACCTGGCATTGAGGGATGCGCGCATTATCGCGAGGAATTAGCAACTATTGACGGCTTGGGTTGCTGTTTTAGCTATACCCTCGAACCCTATACTCCTAATGTTCAACTGACTAGAAATAGCCTGGGGATTTCTGAGGAATCGGTTGTGTTTATTTCCAGCGCTAATTTGTATAAGTTGGTGCCGGAGTTAAGGGAAACTTGGGCGAAGATTCTGGCGGCTGTTCCTAATTCTATCCTGTTTTTAATGCCTTTTGGCCCTAGCTGGACTAATTATTATCCTGGGGCGGCTTTTGTGAATAATATGCAAGGGATTTTTGCGAAGTATGGGATTGATAGTAAGCGTTTGCGGGTGGTGAAGGCTTTGCCGAATCGTGCGGATGTCAAGGAAGTTTTGAAGTTGGGTGATGTTTATTTGGATTCTTATCCCTATGCGGGGACTACTTCTCTTGTGGATCCGCTGGAGGTGGGATTACCGACTGTTGTCAGGGATGGTGATACTTTACGATCGCGCATGGGAGCGGCTGTGGTACGATCGCTCTTGATGCCCGATTTAATCGCCCGTGACGAGGCATCCTACATTCAGCTAGCCGTCAATCTCGCCACAAACCCGCAACTGCGGCAGCAAAAACGCCAGGAAATTCAGGAAAAAATGCAGGGCAATCCCGCCTGTTTTGACAGTGTGGCATACTCGGGGGCGATCGCGAAACTATTCCAAGAACTCTTTAGCAACTGGCAAACTAGCCACCTAGAAGCCTCGCGCAGCTTGCAGGATAGCATTCCCAAACAGCCAGACTTGGGCGATAAACTCTTGCATAACGTCCAGCTTTACCAAAGAAACTCATCAAACATCTCAGCAATATCCGAACTCCGCCAAATCCGCAAACAAATCGCTGATTTCTGGCTAAATGTTCCCACCGAAAACCTAGAAGCCACCTATAAAAGTGCTGACGGTAAAAGCTATCAAATGCTGCTGCATAGCTACTTTCAACATCAAGCGATGATGGAAGGCGAACAAATATTTTTGCAGCAACTAACCCAGATTAGCAAAGGATTAGTCCATCCTAAAGCTGTCAACGCCTTGCTCGCAGCAATGCTATATTTCCCGCCGGGAACCATGCGGATTCCCGACGCTCGCAACCGCTTGCCGCACTGGTTAATCGGCGATTACGAACAAGTTTTTGAAACAGAAGATACCGTCGAGAAGGAGTCAAGTTCTGACTTACTAGCTCAATACATTCAATCCCCGCAATTTGCAAATCAACTATTAGGATGCGTCAATCTTTACCGGATCGATCCGTCAGACGAATCGGTAGTTTTGGAACTCCGCCAAATCCGCAAACAACTGGCTGATTTTTGGCTGATTGTTCCCACAGAAAAACTAGAAAATGTTTACCGAGGGGAAGTTCGCAAAGCATATCAAGCAATACTTAGCTGCGGCTTGCAAGCCAAATCAATGACTGAAACCGAACACAACTTTTTGCAGCAAGTAACCGAAATTAGCAAAGGGTTAGTGCATCCTCAAGCTATCAATGCTTTGCTGGGTGGAATGCTGTACTTTGTACCAGGAAAAATGCGGGTTGCTGACGCTCACACCCGCTTGCCACACTGGTTGATTGACGATTACGAAAAAATCTTTGAAATCCCATTCGCGGACAATCAACAAACGATTGTCAACCAAGATTATCTCCCGCAGTTTCTCAATCAATTAACTGCTGCTGTGAATCTTTATGAAATTGACCCGACGGCGGAAATGGTAATAGCAGATTTGCGGGAAATTCGCAAGCAAATTGCTGATGTGTGGCTGAAGGTTTCCGGCGAACAACTTGAACTTTTGTACCGGAGCGATTTCGGTAAAGGTTACAAGGCAATGCTCGGGAGCGGATTTATTAACGAGCCGCTTACTGATACTGAACGTGCTGTTTTGAATTCGTTGGTGGGTGAGTTGAGTAAAGGGTTTGGAATGCCTCAGGCTGTGAATTATTTGTTGGCGGCGAGGCTGTTTTGTCGCGCTGGACAGTTGCAAGTTCAGGATGCGGATAGTTGTTTGCCTGAATGGTTGTTTGAGGATTACGAGCAGTTTGTTGGGGGTGCGATCGAGCTTGCTGTGAAGTAAACGGCTCTACAGCAGATTGCAGGTGCATGGAGTACAATTTAAATCTTAAGCACCTGCGAAACTCGTTGACAAACTGTCGCTGCTGCACTAAAACCCTAACCAACCTCGGAGAGATTTCTCCAGTCGCTCAGCATCAGAATCTGCTAATTTGCCAATCGTTCTTACAACTAAGCTTTCATGTACTGTATACAAACCTCGCTTGACTGCTGTAGCCACATTTAACCCTGCTATTGACCATTCAGCGAGTACGAACTCACCCTCAATTAAGGATGCAGTTTTGCTTGTCAATGGCACAATCATAATGTCTTGAGATACGTGTGGCGCACTCACAACAATTGCTGGTCTTACCTTAGAACTAGACAAGTTTGAAAAGGGATATCTAACCAAAATTATGTCATTTTTAGAGTAGCTGGGCATAGATATCATCCTCAGTATTATCCCAAACTGTATCTAGTGATGTTTGACTGGCTTGAAGCCAAAACTCAGCTTCTTCATCAGGTAAAACTGTTACTAATACTTTTGCCCCTTCGGGTAACTCTGATAACTCTAGCAGTTCAATTTTTCCTTGTCGAACAGTAGCCCAAAGTGTTTTCAGCATATCCACCTCATAAACTGTGCTTTACGCAATTTGCAGATTTTTGATACATTGTCGCACAATTACAACCTAAAACACATAGATCGAGGAAGTATTTAAGCCTGATTTAGGATTAATTCAAGACGAGTTCTGGATGTTGCGGCTCAAACAAAGGGCGAGTTACCTGACGCAGCAGCACTGTTTCTAAACTACCTTCTACTACATCTGCTGCTTCTATTTCTAATTCGCCCCACAAAAATCGATCGCCTTTATTTGGAATTTTACCGAAATTGTGGATCGCGAATCCGGCGATTGTTTGGTACGCTTGGTTGGTTGGCAGGTTTAACCCGAGTTTTTCGTTAACTGCTGTTACTTCCCAGACGCCGGAAATTAGGGCTGAATGAGCGTCTTTTTCAATCAGAGTTGCTTCGGAAGCTGGTAGCAGCGATTCTGACTGTTTACTGGTAATCCAACCTGTCAGCAGCCGCACCGTACCGTTGAGAATTGCTAGCAGCGGCCAGAGTATTTTCGAGCAGATTTCGAGGGCGGGCATCAGTAACAAAGCTGTGCGTTCTGGGGCGTGGGTTGCTAATACTTTGGGGATGAGTTCTCCTAATACTATCTCGATGTATGTAACGAAGATGAAAGCTACGGGAACTGCGATCGAATGCGCCGTCAGCATCGCGGGAAAATGACCGATCGGCAATTTGTCGATCCAGGGCTCGATCCAGTGTACAGTCGCACCCTCGCCCAACCATCCCAACAGCAGACTTCCGGCTGTTGTGCCTGTTTGAGTCACCGACAGGTAATGCGGTATGTTGTTCTGCGCTTGATGGACGAGTTCGGCGGTTTTCGCGTTTGGGCGATCGCGCAACTGGGCGAGTTGACGGATTTGATGGCGATCGGCTGATACTAATGCTAGTTCTGACGCCACAAAAAACGCGATTAAAAGTGTTAAGCCCAGCAACATTGCTAATCTCAGCAGTGTTTCGGCGACTTCTATTTCCAGACAAGTAAGGTTATTCAAGATAGATATCTAATCTGATAGATGTTTAGGTTAATCATTTCATCTTAGCTTGCAATTCAGATAGATTGACGGCTCCACATATCGGATATCCGCACTACGGGTCTTCGTAAGGTGTGCATTGCACACCCTACAAATAGATAAAAAAAGCAATTTGCCATCCATAAATCTATCTTCTGGCCGACGAGAAAAAACTCATAACATATTACAATGCCTTTGTGAAGCATAAGTATAAGGAAACCAAAGGTAGTGAACTTAAAAACAGTCATATCGCTGCTAAAACAAACTTTTACTGAATGGCAAGAAGATAAAGCACCAACCCTAGCCGCCGCCCTAGCCTATTACACAGTTTTTTCCCTCGCCCCGCTGCTAATTATCGTAATTGCGATCGTCGGTTTAGTCTTTGGTGCAGACGCAGCCCAAGGTCAAATCGTCGCCCAACTCCAAAGTTTAATCGGCAAAGATGGCGCTCAAACTGTCCAAGAACTAATCCTTAAAGCTTCCGAACCCAAGTCGGGAATGATTGCTACTATAGTTGGTCTCGCTACACTTTTGTGGGGCGCTTCCAATGTATTTACTAACCTCAAAGAAGCTCTCAATACTATTTGGAATGTTTCACCGCCTCCGGGACGCGGCATTTGGGGATTTTTGCAAGACCGCGTATTGTCTTTTGCGATGATTTTAGGCATCGGTTTTTTACTGCTAGTATCTTTAGTCCTTAGCGCCATTTTAGCTGCCGTCAGCTATTGGTTGAACGGCTGGTTGCAGTTACCTGTTGGCATTTGGCAGATTGTGGACTTTGCTATCTCGTTTGGCGTAGTTACGCTGCTTTTTGCCTTAATTTACAAACTTTTGCCCGATGTCGATCTTGCCTGGAATGATGTTTGGATCGGCGCCGCCATCACCTCAATGCTGTTTACGATCGGCAAATCCCTAATAGGAGTTTACCTGGGAGGTAGCGGTATTGCCTCTACCTACGGTGCTGCTGGATCGTTCGTAATTATCCTGCTTTGGATTAATTATTCCGCTCAAATTCTGTTCTTAGGTGCCGAGTTTACCCAAGTTTGGGCTAACCGATACGGCTCTCGAATGCGAGGTTCGCGAAATAATACCCTGCACAGCGAAAAGGGGGAATCCTCCACACGCAAACATCGAAAAAATTCTTAACATTTGACAATTGGGAAATTTGAGGTTAAAGTCTATCCCCGGCTTTGATAAAAGCAAGAGCGAAGCAGCCAGAAAGCGGAAGGCGGAAGGAAAGAAAAATTTTGAAGGCAATAATTTATCTTTCTCTTCGAGCGCCATGTCAAATTCTGTCTTTGGGAAGATTTACTTCTGCTTTCTCCACAGTTCAAATTATTTATCGCGACAGGTGAAAATTTTACCTCCGACTGACTGGATCGGCTCGAACAGCAAGCTGAAAGCTGGTTCGAGTTTGACAACTGCTCAAATCCGGGAAATTCTCTTCACCCTCGTTCATTTCCATTTAGATTATCTAGAGTTTTAGCTGCTGCTGGTCTCTGTCAGCAGAAGGAAGTCGTTTGTCAATTTTTCCAGTGAAATTATCCCTGAGGGATGATTTATCGATCGCCTATTTTGACTTTAATAACAATTAGCAGCTACATTTCATTCCCCGCGCAGTAGCCAAAATCGCACATTAATCGGCTTTCAACAGTTGACAGTTGACAGTTGACAGTTGACAGTTGACCCCAAGAGAGCAACGTCTACCTAAAAGGAAAAGGATTGGAGTAATGAATAGTCTGATTTTAATTTCTCCCTCACTCGTGTTCCGGCTTTCAACCAATTCTTTCTGGTAAGTTTTTTTAAATTTTGGTAAACAATCATGATTTCATTAACAAAAAAACGCATCGCCCTGATCTCGGTACACGGCGATCCGGCTGTGGAAATTGGCAAAGAAGAAGCGGGCGGGCAAAACGTTTACGTGCGTCAAGTAGGAGAATCTTTGGCGAAACAAGGATGGCAAGTTGATATGTTCACCCGCTCATCCGATCGCGAACAAGCAAGTATTGTCCAGCACAGCCCCAATTGCCGGACAATTCGCCTCGTAGCAGGGCCGCAAGAATTTATTCCCCGCGATGCACTTTACGGATATTTGCCAATTTTTGTTCGCGAATTTCAGAGGTTTCAGTTAGAGTCAGGCTTTCAATATCCCTTAGTTCACACGAATTACTGGCTGTCTTCTTGGGTGGGAATGGAGTTGAAAAAATCGCAACCCCTGCGACAAGTTCATACTTACCATTCTTTGGCAGCAGTAAAATATAAGTCGGTTTCGACAATTCCGATGATTGCCAAAACCAGGCTGCACGTGGAAAAAACTCTTCTGGAAACAGCCGATCGCGTGGTGGCTACCAGTCCCCAAGAAAAAGAGCACATGAGGTCTCTGGTGTCCTCAAAAGGCAATATAGACATCATTCCCTGCGGTACCGACACTCAGCAGTTTGGGTCGATCGCGCGATCGGAGGCCCGCCGCCAGTTGGGAATAGCGCCAGAAACCAAAGTGGTGTTGTACGTCGGCCGTTTTGACCCGCGCAAGGGCATCGAAACCTTAGTCCGCGCCGTCAGTCTGTCGGCGCTGCGAGGCAAAGGGGATTTAAAACTGATCGTTGGCGGTGGCTGGCGCGAGGGGGAATGCGACGGAAAAGAGCGCGATCGTATCGGCAGCATCGTTGAAGAATTAGGCTTAAGCGACATTACCAGCTTTCCGGGCGGCTTGAGCCGAGACATTCTCCCCGCCTACTACGCCGCCGCCGATGTCTGCGTCGTTCCCAGCCACTACGAACCCTTCGGTTTAGTCGCCATTGAAGCGATGGCCTGCCGCACGCCCGTAGTCGCCTCCGACGTGGGAGGGCTGAAATATACCGTAGTGCCGCGAGAAACCGGTTTGCTGGCGCCGCCGAAAAATGAAGCAGCCTTTGCAAGTGCGATCGATCGGCTGTTAGTTGACTCAGTATGGCGCCAGCAACTCGGACAAGCAGGCAGAATGCGCGTCCAAGCCAATTTCAGTTGGGACGGTGTGGCCTCCCAACTCGGTCAACTTTACACTCAACTGCTCGAAAAAGCGGCGATGAAACTTGACCCCGTGAGCGCTTAGTAGTATCACTTAGTATGGTTGAAGCCTGTTTCCCTCGATCCCTATCCATCTCATCTATAAACTGGGAACCTTCAACTAGAAGTGATATGAGGAGGTACTCTTGTACGCATCAGAACATCTGGGAAGACATCTGCTTCGTATGTCCGACCAAGAGCTAATTCGTCTGTGGGTAAACCGCAAATCTACCCCCAGCAAGCGCTTTAGCTGGCAGGCCGCCAACGGTTTTCAACTGTTTGTAGAAAAACCTTTGGCAGAAGTGACTCTGACAGATATCCAGACTTTCGCCGCAGCGATGAGGGCTCGCAAAGTTCCACCCCGTTTCTACAAGCAAACCTTGCTAGCTCTAAAATCGCTGTTCGCCTTCGGCCAGCAAACCGGAATCTTGCCCGCAGCTATCCCCCTCTACGCGTGGCCGGTGCGAGAGCACAGCCAGCAGTACAAACAACTCCGTTTGAGGCTGGGGTGGGGTTTGTGCATTTGTTTGTGCTTTTTTTTGGGTAGAATGACCCCAAAACTTTGGGGGCAAACAGTCTCGGCAGAAATGTCGCCACCTCCAAAACGCCTGACTGCCTCGGCAGAAAGCTCGCCGGCTTCGGCATCAGAAGCGTTGCCGAAAGTTGCAACTGACGAGCCACCAGACAAAGGAGATCGGAACGACGATAACGAGGATAATATTGAGCGCGATCGGGTAAAAGCATTTCTCGACACCATCGCCAGCGCCGAAGGCACCGCTGCTGCCGATGGCTACCACACCCAGTACACAGGAACCAAATTTGCCAGTTTCAGCGACCATCCCAGGGAAATGAGATGCGGCCGTCGCTACGGCAAAAAACTCTGTTCCGACGCTGCGGGGCGGTATCAGTTTCTCAGCACAACTTGGGACAGATTCGCCAAAAAATTCGGTGTCAAGGATTTCAGTCCAGAAAATCAAGACCTAATGGCTATAGAGTTAATTCGAGAACGAGGTGCATTAGAAGATATAAAAGCGGGTCGATTGGAGCCAGCAGTCAGAAAACTCGCTTACATCTGGCCTTCTTTTCGGCGTTTTGGCGGTTCCGTGGACTCGTCGCTGCCCAAACTCGAAAAAATGTACCTGCACAATTTAGGGATTTATCGCCCAGAATTGGTTGTTAGCAATTAGTTGACAGTCCGAGGACGAGTTGGAATTTGCGATTTTGGATAAAATTTTGAGTTCCAAAATTCAAATTTGGGGAGTTATGGGTGATGTCTATTTTTGGGGAAACTAGAGGGAAGAATGAGCAATTCCCATTACCTATTATCAATATAATTTATCTGTCAACTGTCAACTGTCAACTGTCAACTGTCAACTGTTTAAGCTAATTTTCCATCTTCCATGTTAACGATGCGATCGGCAATATCCAAAATTCGGTTATCGTGGGTCACTAACAAAATAGTACAACCTTGCTCTTTAGCAAGTTTCTGCATCAAATTGACCACTTCGCGCCCGGATTTGCTGTCCAGGGCGGCTGTCGGTTCATCAGCTAAGACAATTTGCGGGCGACTAACTAAGGCACGGGCGATCGCAATTCTTTGTTTTTGTCCGCCCGACAAGTCATCGGGATAATAGTTCAGCCTATCTTCTAGTCCTACTAATTCTAGCATTTGCCCAGAGCGATCGCGCATTTCGACACGGGACAAATTGCCGTGAACTTCCAAACCCATTTGGACATTTTGCAGCGCCGTCAAACTGCGGTGCAAGTTGTGGGCTTGGAAAATATAGCCAATGTTACGCCGCGTCTTTACTAATTTATCTTGGCTGGCATTGCACATCTCTTGACCGAGAATTTTCAGACTGCCAGATTGACCCGATCGCAATCCGCCAATCAATGTCAAAAGCGTGGTTTTTCCCGAACCGGAAGGCCCGGTCATCAGGACAATTTCACCTGCATATATTTCTAGGTTGATATCAAAAAGTACCTGTTTTTGCAGTTGACCTTGACCAAAGTAGTGGTCGAGTTTGTGCATGGAAATTACAGGCTCGGAAATCTGTAGGTTGGTGGTTGTGGGGTTAACAAGAGTGGATTTCATAAGTTAAGGATTCGGATTTTTTTAACCACAGAGGGCGCAGAGAACACAGAGAAAGATCAGAGAGAGATGAATAATTGGGATTAAAAAATGTCGGCGGGGTCGGCTGCTTGCAGTTTACGAGTGGCAATAGCTCCTGAAATACTGCACATAACCATGTTCAAAATTAATACTGCTAATGCTCGACCTATGGTCATGTATAAGGGTAAATTTGTAGCTTGACGAGTCACATGATATAGTGCTACAGAGACTCCTACTCCAGGTAAAAAACCGAGGACAGAAAGAATAATAGCTTCTTCAAAAACAATGCCGAGCAAGTAAATATTGCGGTAGCCCATTGCTTTGAAAGTAGCGTATTCTGCCATATGGTCGCTGACATCGGTTGACAGAACTTGATAAACGATAATTACTCCTACTACGAAACCCATCGCTACACCCAAGTTAAAGACAAAGCCGATCGCAGTATTTTTAGCCCAATAATTTTTCTCGAACTCGATAAATTCTTGTTTGGTCAAAACCTTGACATCCGACGGCAAATATGCTTTTAAAACTTGTTGGACTTGCAGCGAGTCGGCACCGGGTTGCAGTTGAATTAATCCGGCATTTACGCTTGCAGAATCCTGTCGGGGAAACAGGCGTAGATAATTTTGATCGCTGGTGATTAAAGCTCCGTCAGCGGCAAAAGATGCTCCAACTGTAAATAAACCGCCGATCGCAATTGTGCGCCGATCGATCTCAGTTTTAACAGATTGTCCCTGATTAATTTGGGCGATAGACCCTTGATAATCTCCCCTTGAAGCTCGGTCAAATAACACAGTATCCGGCAATTTAATCAAGTTCAAATTTTTGTTGACTTCTGGCAGGTCAAATGCAGGGCGATCGGGATTAAATCCCAACACCATAATCGACGTTTCCTGCCTAGTTTCGGGATTTTTCCAGTTGGCAATTTTCACGTAAAGTGGATCGGCTGATTTCACACCAGGTACATTCATCGCCTGATATAATCTGCGTCTTGGGAAAGAAGATAAATTCAGCAAATTCCGGCCTTGGGGATTCATCAAAACTAAGTCTGTTTGCAAAGTTTGGTGCAGGCGCGTATTGCTACTGTAAAGCGCATTTTGAAATCCCAACTGCATGAACATCAAAACGTCAGCAAAAGCAATTCCTGCTACTGCAACCGCCATTCGTCCTTTGTCGTGACTCAGTTGCAACCATCCGAGAGGAGTTCTGTTTCTTAACTGTTGTAAAGGTTTAATTAGTCCAATCATATCTCTCTTCTCTTCCTCTGTTTTCTCTGTGTCCTCTGCGCTCTCTGCGGTTAAAAAAATCTTAATTCTTAATTCCCGCCGATCGCAACTTTGACTTGCAAATTGGTCAATCCCGCTACTTTCTGACTGGAAGCGGCATCCAAACGCACTTTCACTTCCACAATTCGAGCATCAATATTCGCAGAAGGATCGGTGTTAACAATGTTTTGCCGCTGCACCTGCAAACCGATATATTCTACTTTTCCCTGCAATTCGCCCTGGAAAGAATCGCTAGTAATTTTGGCTGGCTGTCCAATCCGTACTTTGTCCACATCGCTTTGGTAGATTTCAGCCACCGCCAGCATTTCGCGAGTTTGTCCAAGTTCGACAATGCCATCGTTTCCCACTTTTTCCCCAGGATACGTGTGAATTTTCAGGACTTGAGCATCTCTGGGAGCGTGGATGTAAGCTAGAGCTAAATTGGCTTTGGCTTGTTTGGCGGCGGCTTGGGCGGAACCGACTTCGGCGGCGGCTGCTTCTATGTCAACGGGGCGCACTTCGGCGATGCGATCGAGATTTGCTTCCGCTTCGCCGATTTGCTGCTGTCGAGATTCCTGAATTTGGCTGAGTTTCGCTTGCGCTTCATTAATTTGTTGTTGGCGAGATTGCTGAATTTGATTCAGTTTGGCTTGCGCTTCGTTAATTTGTTGTTGGCGAGATTGCTGAATTTGATTCAGTTTGGCTTTTCCTTCGTTGAGTTGCTGTTGGGCTGTTTCGGTGGCGAGGGTTTTGCTGTCGCTAGTTGAGGCAGAAATTGCTCCTTGTTGGTACAGTTGCGAGTAGCGTCGCTGTTCGTTTGTAGCGTTGCGGAGTTCGGCTTCTATGCGAGCAATTGCTGCTTGTTGGGTTTGAATTTCCCCTTGCTGTTCGGCTTTTAGGCGCGCAATGGTGGCTTGTTGGGCTGTAATTTCGGTGCTGCGATCGACTTCTAAGCGAGCAACGATCGCCTGTTGCGCTGCGATCTCGTTACTGCGATCGGCTTCTAAGCGGCCAATAGTGGCTTTCTGGGCTTGAATTTCGCCATTTTTGGCTCCTGCTTTCACTTTTGCGAGATTTGCCTGGGAAACGCGTACTTGTTGTTGAGCTTGGTCAAAGGCTGCTTGCTGGCGATCGCGATTGTCGAGAATTGCGATCGTCTCACCTGTTTTCACTCTGTCTCCTTCTTTTACCAGGAGTCGATCGATCCTGCTTCCATCCGCCGCCCCAGATCCCGAAACTTTAATCACTTCTCCCCTCGGTTCCAATCGCCCCAAAGCTGTCACTGTGGTTAATTGGGATGCTGCGACGGCTGCTGCTGCGGTTGCTGCGTTGGGATCGGGAAGGCGCGATCGCCAGATCGTGTAACCAGTAGTTCCCCCAGCCGCCAGAGTGAAGAACGCTGCTACAACTAGGAGTTGTTTAACTAAGGGTGAATTGGAAGATAAGCTTTCTGCTGTTAATCGGTGTACCATGACACACCTCATGATTTGGGTAGGTAAAAACTAAACGGTTTAGTTCATACTTGAATACTAAACCGTTCAGTATAATGATGTCAATACCCGAAGCAAAAATTACAGAAACCAGAGATGGCCAGGACAAAACCAATCGAACCCGACGGAACATTAGGTGACAAAAGCGAGCAAATCCTGCAAGGTGCGATGCAAGAATTTTTAACCCACGGCTACGCGGGTACGAGTATGGACAAGGTAGCCAAGACGGGGGGAGTTTCCAAAGCCACGGTTTACAGCTACTTTCAAGATAAGGAGGGATTGTTTGCAGCCTTGGTGCAGTGGCTGGCGCGAAAAAAAGTCCATTTTACAATTCTGGATGAAGAACCCGCCGTAGCGCTGCGATTCATTGCCACAACTATATTGGATCAGGCGACGCACGAACCCGAATTTCTCAATTTCGTCAGGCTAGTGATTGCGGAGTCGGGGCGTTTTCCCCAGCTAGCGCAGACTTTTGTGAGAAACTTAGCTAAACCGGGTATCGATCGGCTGACTGAATATTTAACATTGCATCCAGAGTTAAAATTGTCCGATCCGGAGGCGACGGCGCGGATTTTTATTGGCTCTCTGGTATATTTCCAGTTAACGCAGGAGATGATGCACGGTAAAGATATTATGCCCATGGAGCGCGATCGAGCGATCGACGCTCTGCTGCACTTGATTTTGCCTGCGGAGTTAAATTCCTAGTGCGATCGAATGTTGATGGGAAGATGGGTGATGGGGTTAATTTTTGAGGTTTTGAGTAGTCGCTTTGGGAGTATCTCAGTTTAGCATTTCATAGTGCGAGCGGGGACGCTCGCTAGCCTTGCACCGATCGCGAGCGGGGACGCTCGCACTATAATAAAAATGCTTTTTTCAAAAAAGAGATGCTCCCGTCGCTTTCCCTCTCCCTTTCCCCCATCATTTGAGCTTTCAAACTTTGCTGTCAACTGTCAACTGTCAACTGTCAACCAACCTTTCCCTCAATTCAGCATCCGATAACTGTGGCAGTTGTTCTACAAACAATGTCAATTCTGCGATCGGCAAAGCCAATAAATTAGTCACGGCCTGGGGCCGAATCTCCTCCAAGTTAGTAACAAACATTTTCAATACACTTTCAGCTAACAACTTGACCGCTTCTTGCCGCCCCGATTCATCGACTGTCAGCATCGATATTGCCAGCAACAAAACCGTAAAATCCGCAGCAAACAACTTGGATATTGGAGATAGAAAAACAGTCATTTTCGGGCTTAATTCTCCAAATCGAACTCGCAGAAAATTTTCCAAGATTAACCGCTGTTGTTCTTGTCTGCCTCGTTCTAGCCCTCGTTCTAGCCCTTGTTCCAGTCCTCGTTCTAGCCCTCGTTCTAGCCCTTGTTCTAATCCTTCTTCCCTAGCTTGTTGCTGTGCAGCTTGTATTTGTTCTCGAAAAAGTGGTGCAATCGCCATAATTAACTCCCGCTCTTCTGGCTCTAATTTCTGTGGGATATCAGCTACTAAATTTGACTGTAACCGATACAATAATTCTAGCGCAGTAATCCGCAACGGATCGTCCGTTGCTAAAACGCTCATTTGGGCGATCGCCCTTTCCTGCACTTTCCCTTTGCCCAAAATCCTCAACCACAGAGTTTCGGGAGTTTCTGGCAACTGGTGAATCACCACAATTGCCGATTCCCAATGCCCCGGCAAAAAATAAATTCCTTCAACCCAATTTTGCGAGTTCGGTATCGCACCAAAACCCTCTACCAATGCTTTCGATGCTGTAGGTGTTAAAATCCACAGTCTGGGCAACTCAGCATCATCAGAGGGAGTATTTTTTCTTTTAGCCCCCCGCTGCAATTCACCTCGCAAATTCCACAGCTTAATGATACAGCTAATCGCCTCGACCACATTTATTGGATTGCGAAACGGTTCAAAAATAGCAGTTGTACCAGCCATTTTCCCCAACAATCCTAGATTTTCGGAGTATTCGGGAATTGGGGTACCAGGAGTGAAGTAAACATCGATTTCTCGGACTTCGCTTGTCACATCGCGACCGACATTCACCGTACCGATCGGCGACAGCAATTCTTCCAGAAATTCTTTAGCAAAGCGATCGTGAATAAATCGCGTCATATAATTAAGACAATTTTTTATGAGTTGATTTTAGCATATTTCCAAGATATTTATTAAGCGAATTTCAACTTGAAACACTAAATAAATTCTTGAGTCTTTTTCTCACCCAATCTACAGGATTTACCTCATCTTCTTCTTGTACATCTACCAATTCCATTTCTCGCAGTTGCTGCTGTTTCTCCTTTAGTTCTTCATGTTTGACTATTTCTTGAATAATCCGTTCGGATAAATCTGGCCGTTCTAAAATCTTTTGTAATCCTTCTTTATTGATAGCAAACACAATAGTTTCTTCCAAAGCTTTCACCGAAGTAGTTCTAGGAATTCCCAGTATCAAAGAAAGTGTGCCAAAAAACTTGCCCCTACCCAGATGAGTCAGTTCCTTATCAGTTGCTGCGATAAACACTTCTACTGAACCAGAAAGAATCATATAAAAAGCATCTCCTGGGTCGTTTTCTCGGAACAAAAATTCTTGCGATTGCAGCCGTTGCCGATAGCCAACTTCCATGAGTTGTCGCAATTCTATATCGTTCAAAGTTTCAAAGTATTTTACCTGTCGCAACAAACTACTGAGGGAAGATAACTGTTTGCTTTCCTCTCCAACAAAAAGCATTCTTTTTGCGAGTTTATTAGATGTTTTGACATTGAATGGAAAATTGATTTCCTCCTGGCGAAAATGATACTCGATCGCAAAATTTAAAGAACTTTTAATAACTTCTCGATCCGTTGGTCGATCGGTCCACACTAAAAGTTCAAATTTAAAGCAATCATTGCCAAACTCGGCAAATAATACTTTCGGATTTGGTTCGTACAATACTCCTGCTTCTGTATAAGCAATGTTTAAAAGAGTTTCTGTTACTAACAGCGGGTCACTATTTCCGTCTACTTTTATCGAAAGTCGCAGGCAAAGTGTCGAATTTTCGTAACTCCTATTAACAATTTTGTTGCTAATCATATTACTGTTGGGAACTATGACGCTGGAGTCGTCGTTGGTTTTGATAATAGTCGATCGAATCGAGATTTTTTTGACTACTCCCATCAATCCTTCTAATTCCACGAAGTCTCCCACTTTGACAGGTCGATCTAAAAGCAGCGTTAGTCCGCTGACAAAATTGGTGGTTAAATCTTGTATTCCGAAACCAATTCCTACTCCCAATCCGCCCGCAATTACTGCAAAAGAAGCAAGGTTAAATCCTATTCCTTGGATCGCAATTATCACTCCCAGTGCTATGATTAAATAGCGCAAAATAACTGCTATGGCTTCCTGATTCCCCTCATCAATTCCTAGTTTTACGAGCAAGCGCTCTTTCAGAAAATCAGTAAAAGTTCGCGATACGATCAGCACAATCATGAATGATATTATCAGTTCCAGAAGCGATCGCAGCGATACAGAATTTTCCCCTATCTTAAATAAGGTTGCTGTAAAGAGCTGGAAAAGATTAGTCAGTAGTTCTTGGGGTACTGTATTCATTCTTATTTCAGAAAAATATTTGTATAACCAGCATTAAACCAGCTTGTAGTAAGGACTCAAGTCCTTAGTCCCAAGTTAGACAAAAAAGGAATGAAGTCCTGACTACAAACTTTTATTAATTTCTCGCCGATCGCGCGGGCGACAGGGTGTTCCCGTGCAAACAAAGCCGGCTGGCATATTTTCAAACACGCTGCTGCGAGCTCCGATTAAGGCATTTGCACCGATCGCAACACCAGGGCCAATGAAACAGTCGGCGGCAATCCAAACGCCGTTATTAATGATAACAGATGCTGTTATTAACCCAAAGGCTGGGTCTTGGGGGTCGTGAGTGCCGGTGCAGAGGTAACTTTTTTGAGAAATGACGCAGTGTTTGCCGATCGCAATTCGATCCAAACTGTACAATACAACATCATCTCCGATCCAACTATAATCACCGATTTCAATTTTCCAGGGATAGGTAAAACGAGCCGTAGGGCGGATAATTACCCCAAAACCTATTTTCGCACCAAATAACCGCAACAACGCGCTTCTGATGCTATTACAAGGATGTGGAGTGAGGGGAAATGCGATCGCCTGCACCAACCACCAAAGCAAAATTAGCCAACCACGTCTTCCGCGATCGAAATTTGATTGGTTGTACAGCCGCAAATCAATTAAAGATTCGCCTGTTAAAATATTTGGTTGGTTGTCGCCAATTGGACGATCGTTGATTTCAGGATTTGGGGAATTTGCGATCGGATGCGGCGGTTCCGGGTCGGGACTTGGCGTATAATGAGTCATCTAATGTTTGATTGAAAATCGAGTTTAGCTGTAAGGATTGCTGCATGATATTTCCAGTTGGGGACAATTTTAACCCTGAAAACACCAAGAATCTCGCACAATGCGACAATCCCAATCCCAGAATTGCCAAAGTGCGACTTTTACAAACAGCTTTGGTACTGCTTAGTAGCTTTTTTGTAGCAGAGTTAATCGCCGCCATCAACTCTCACAGTTTATCCCTATTGGCAGATGCTGGTCATGTTTTGTCTGATGTAGCAGCTTTAGCGATCACATTAACTGCGACTTGGTACTCGTCAGTAAAAAGAAGTAAATCGGTGGATTGCGCGATCGCGCGATCGGCAATTCCTGCACGGGGAGAAATCATAGCAGCCTTAGTTAATAGTATCAGTTTAGTAGCGATCGCGCTTTGGATTGCAGCAGAGTCGATCGCCCGCTTGCTGTCCCCAACCCCCGAAGTAGAAGGACTCCCGATGTTAATTACCGCAATAGTCGGTTTAAGCATCAACTCAATCAATGCTTGCTGCTTGCACTCCTGCTGTCACGGCGACTTGAACCTCAAAAGCGCCTTTTTGCACGCCGTTGCCGATATTTTTTCGTCGGTTGGAGTAATTTTAGCTGCGATCGCCGTAGCGTGGCTGCATTGGAATTGGGCTGACGGATTAATCAGCTTGCTAGTATCAGCATCAATCATTTTATTAACTCTACCATTGCTAATTGAAAGCATCCAGTTGCTGCTAGGAAATGTATCAGCAATATCCGCAATTCAACAACCTTGCGACTGCGAAAAAGTGAGCGCCGAAAAATTGCTGTTTCCATCTCTTGAAGAACTAATTAAATGATGCCTCCTCATCTGCGTTCATCAGCGTACATCTGCCACCATCTGCGGTTCACAATCAAAGAAACCGGGTTTTTGACCCCCGCGCTGTCTCCCACATCCAACCGGGGTTAAAACCCCTGGCTAATAGCGAAAGTCGGTTGAAACCGACTGAAAAGCTGAGATAAAAATCAAAAACTCTTTAGTCCTCTTCAGAGGACTTTCGCTATGAGACAGGGGTTTCAACCCCGGTTGGACTATGAGGCTAACCGAGGTTTTTGGTCGCCCGCACACAATCAAAGAAACCGGGTTTTTTCCCAAATCTTTGCACTGTAACGAAGTCTGTCGCAAAAACCCGGTTTCTGGCCACCCGTGATACCCTTTTTGTTGCTTTATAATAAGCATATCGGATATCTCTTAGTCCGCGTAGGCGGACTTCGTTTCTGTAGCTGCGGTTTCAACCGCCGAACCATCGAGGTAGTAACTCACAGCCCCCTCGGTGAGTCAGATTAAATCATTTGAAAATTCAGGGGAAGTTGCCTGTGTTGGAGCTATAATCAAGCATTATAAATTTGAAGGTGATTCCCAATGGATGATAGTCGCACTCAAGCTTACCTAAATCTGATTAAATTGCTGCTGGCTGATCGAACACAAAAAAATGAAGTTTTGAACGCCAATCAAGAACTGATTGATGTCGGATTAGTACATACTATGAGACAAGTAATAGACTGGCTTGCGGCTCAAGGAGATCAAAGTGCAGCAGATTTTTTAGAAGATATAGCAAATCAACTGGCTACTCAGATTGGTGCGGTCACTTTTAAATGGTGTGGAGATTTTTTATTAGAAATTTTCAATAAAATTGAAACAAGCAATAGTAATCAAGAGGAATTGTATTCTTTCTTAGAAGGAAAGGAAGATAAATTAAATATAGATTTTCTGTACACATTAAAAGTTTATGCAGACAAATATTTAAAAAACGAAGACTTAGAAAACCATCAAGGTCTTGCAGGAGTCATTTTCAATTTTAGTACCTTGATTCAAAAGTTTCCGTTAGGCGATCGATCGCTCAACCTAGAAATTGCTATTGCAGGTTATGAAATAGCTAGTGAGGTATATACCTACAAGGACTTTCCTGAAGATTGGGCAGAAACTCTTAACAACTTGGCTGTTGCTTACGTACAAAGAATTGAAGGATCGAAAGCAGAAAATATTGAGGTAGCGATTCAATGTTTAAACGATGCTTTAAGAGTCCATATTCGTGAAGACTTTCCCGAACGCTGGGCAAAAATTCAAATTAATTTAGGAATTGCTTACACACACCGAATTAAAAAGTCAAAAGCAGAAAATTTTGAAAGCGCAATTAAATACCATCAAGCTGCATTGGAAGTTTATACCCGCGAGAAAAATGATTATGAATGGGCAAGAATTCAGCATAATTTAGGAATAGCTTACAATGGTAGACTGCGGGGAGAGAAAGCAGATAATGTGGAAAAAGCGATTGAATACTATTTAGCGGCGTTAAAAGTTCGCACCCGTGAAAAATATAAACGAGTATGGGCAATGACTCAGCTTAGTCTGGGCTATGCTTATGATTGCAGACTTCGTGAGTCTAAAGCAGAGAATACTGAACAGGCGATCGAATGTTATAAAGCTGCATTAGAGTTTTATACTCATGAGACTCAACCTGAACAATGGGCAAAAATCAAACAAAATTTAGGACTCGCATACTCAGACAGAAGTCGAGAAGATCAAAAAGAAAATATAGAGAAAGCAATCAAATACTATCAAGCTGCACTGACAGTTTATACTCGTACATCATATCCTGAAGACTGGGCAAAAGTTTATAGTAATTTAGCAGGTACTTACCTAAAAAGAATTCGCGAAAGTAAAGAAGAAAATATCGAACGTGCAATTGAATGTTGCGAGGCGGCTTTACAAGTTTATACTTATGAGGATTATCCCGAAAGTTGGGCTAATACTCTGAATACTCTAGGCTCAGGATATACAGATAGAAGTCGGGAAGACACATCAAATAATTTGAAGCTGGCTATCGCTAATTTTGAATTAGCGGCAACAGTGGCGACTCGTGAAAATTTTCCTTACAGATGGGCAGTAATTCAATTTAATTTAATAATGGTTTATTATCAATTAAAACGACTTGATGCAATGATTGAATGCTTTAATTTAGCCTCAGAAATCTTTACCCCTACATCTTTTCCAAAAGAATCTTTTAACTTATGGGCTTTCTTAGGTGAATACGGTTTTGTTAGTAAACAATGGACAGCAGCTTGGCAAAGTTACTCCAATGCAATAGCAGCAGTCGAACAAAGTCGGGAATGGGCAACCAACGAAGCAGCCCGTCAAGAAATCCAATTGAACGCCATTGATGTCTATATCAAAATGGTGCAAGCCTGCATCAATGACGGACAAATAGAAAAAGCCCTCGAAACCGTCGAACGCAGCAAATCCCGCAACTTAGTCGAATTACTGGCAAATTCCGAACTCGAACCCAATGGCGCTAGTGATTCACTCAAAGAGGAATTACGCAGGCTAAGAAAAACAACCTTTTCAATACGGCAATCACTAGCCCAAGTAGATAATAACAGCACATTTAATCGCGATGGTTTCCAGGGATTTCGTAGCAGCGAAACATCCAGCTACAACCGCGAGTATATCGCCCAACAGCGCGAACTCCTGCAAGAATATCAGCGTCAACTCGACGTAGTTTTCGCCCAGTGTCAGGAACTAGATCCCGCCTTCACCCTCACTCAAGAAGTCAAACCTATTACCGTTGCCGAAATCCGCGATTTGATTGACTCCCACACCGCTATTTTAGAGTGGTACATTGGCACAGATAGTTTCCAAATATTCATCGTCACCCAGTCGAGTTTGGAAGTTGTGCAGTTTGACAAAGCCGAATTAGAAAAACTGGAAGCGTGGAATCAGCAATATCTCGAAGCCTTATTTAACGACACCAAAACCTGGCGAAAAAATCTTTCCGAGTCGCTGAGTAATCTTTCCAAAATATTGCGCCTCAATGAAATTCTCAATCATCCCGCCTTAGACAATTGTGACTCCCTGATTTTAGTTCCCCACCGCTATTTGCATCTATTCCCCCTTCATGCGTTATCAGTTAGCCAACAAACTTGGTTGCGATTTAATCAAAAAACTCCCCATCTCCAACCCCCCGCCAAACCTTGTCTGCTTGATTGCTTCAAAAAAGGCGTGCGATACGCCCCCAGTTGTCAACTCCTACAACGGGTACAACAGCGAGAACGCCCACCCGCCGATACCCGCGCCCTTTTTGCCATCCAAAACCCTACCGAAGACCTTGCCTACACTGATATAGAAGTAGAAGTCATCAAACAGGCCTTTAAACCCGCCGACATTTTAATCAAACAACAAGCCACCAAAACCGCCCTCATCGACAACCTAGAAACCCTCGCCCAAGCGCACTACGTCCACTTTTCCTGTCACGGTTCCTTTAATTTCCAGACACCCCTAATTTCATCCCTAATCCTAGCAGGAGCGATAGAATCAACAGACTCACCCAACCCCAGCGGGCAAAAATCCCTCCGATTGCGTTCCGGGGGACAAGCCAACCCCGCCAAATGTCTAACTCTGCAAGACATCTTTGCTACACTGAACTTACCTAATTGCCACCTCGTCACCCTCTCCGCTTGCGAAACGGGGTTGACAGATACAACCAAGCAAAGTGATGATTGTATTGGTTTGGCTACAGGCTTTTTGTATGCTGGTAGTCAAGGGGTAGTCTCCAGTTTGTGGTCAGTCGATGACTTCGCCACTGCCTATCTAATGATTAAATGCTACGAAAATCTGGCAACCGCTGATATGGCAATAGCTATCAATACTGCCCAAATTTGGCTGCGAGATGCTACTCAATCTAAATTACTAGAATGGATTGGTGAATTAAAATTAGATTCAAAGTCAACCCAAGATATCAAAGGTTTCCTTGGAAGTTACGATTCTGACGAAAAACCATTTGAAAGCCCATTTTACTGGGCTGCATTTTGCGCTATAGGAAACTAAAAATTATGACTACAAATCCTCTATTATTAGCTTTTCCAAACTTTGTGAAAAGCGAATCAATTGAAATAGACTGTTTAAGAGAATTGGAGCAAGCCTTAGAATCTGTTAGCAGCGAACCTTCGCAAAATATAGAGGAAACTCTGAATACATGGTTACGAAAACACAAAGATATCAGAGAACAGCTTAGGGAGTTTGTACCAAATAACAAAGAAGTTACTAAAGTTAAAGCTCAACCCAAAACTGGGGTCGCTAACGTCTTTCAAGAATTAAGTAAAGAAGTCAAACAAAAACTCAAAGAGATCGAAAACGGCAAATAACTTTTATGTCTCCTCCCAAAATCTATGCGCCGAATGTTCATTTGTTTGCATATCATTTGCGAAAAGAATCCGAACATCAGAAAGATAATCTCAAAGAACTATTTGAGAAAGGCGAAAATATCTTACAACAATTTGGGATTAATCAAACAATTGATATCCAAGACAAAGCCGGATATCGAGTTGAACTTTCGGTTCAACAAACCGAAGATAATGCCTCCATTGATTTTGAAAAATGGACAGATTCCCCGATCGCAGGCATTGCTTATCCCGTCCGAATTCACGACACATTTGCCTTAGCATTAAATGTCCGCCGTCCCGAAAAAAACGAACAGGGAATTAAAACTCCTGATGTAGATATCGACTTTTTTAAAAGGTTGCATCCTAGCGACTGCTGGATGCCAAGCCAAATTAACGCTTCTCTTGGTCAAACTTTATTGTTAACTCTTTGGTACACTCCAGAGAAAACTTGGCAATTTTGGAACTCAAGAGAAGACCAAAAAAAGCTGAAATCTTTGGCAGATAAATGCTTGCGAGCTTTTATTCCAGACAAGTTAGACACTCCTCCATTTTACCGATCGGGCGAATTATTTGGTAGTCCCATTTTTGAGTATGGTATTGCCGATGAGTTAGAAAATTATTGTCACGTTTTAGTTTGGATATTCGTGACTCCTGAAACCGACAAAAAATTACAAGAAGAATACCCTAATTTAGTTGATATTTTTTGCTATCGCCATAAAATTACCCAGGCATATAAATTAAGTCGTTCTGTCTATAAAGTCCTCTCGCATAGCTATAAAGAAGTAAAAGCAGAAATAGCTATTGTCGAAAGTTTGCCAGATAATAAAACTTTAGATTCGAGTAATTTAGAAGACTTAAAAAAGGCACTCAACCGCATTCCTAGTCTTAATCTTAGTTACGTTGAGTTAATCAGAGACTTGGATAACTACCGCCTCCCTCTTAAAATCAATCTTCAAAATTATGAAAGAGAGCTAAAGCTGCTCCAAAAAAAATACCCACAAGAAGATTTAAGTTTTCTTGAAATTTTTGCAGATGAAAAAGCTCATATTTTTGCAGAGCAAATTCAAGCAGACTTGGACTATTTTGCCAATGGATCGGATTTACTAGAAAAAGCTTTAAATGCTATCCGAGGACGGGTGGAGATTGAACAAGCAGAACGCGATCGCTCTTTAGAAAAAACCATTCAAATATTAGGTGCTGGCTTGGGGGCGGGAGGAATTGTCTCCTCTGCGATTACCAATGATATTGACAAACCCCTCGTTATCAAGATACCTCAAAAGGGCGATCGGCTGCATCCAGGCGTAACAAGCTTGTTGTTCAGTCTTTTAGCTGTAATAATTGTGGGCGGATTGGTAGGATGGAAAAATGGTAAATGGAAAATTAATGGTAAGTTTAAATTATTCAAGGGTAAGTTCGATCGCCCGCAATTAGCCAATCCCCAAAATCCACCAGTCGATCGTATGTTGCGGGAAGCGGAAGAAGTGCGATCGCATCCTCCCGAACAACAATAAAATTCAAAGTCAGGACACGGCATTGCCGTGTCCTCCGTTGCTTACGGCGATTTAACTTCAGTCTCCTGACTTATAACTACCGACGGCGACAGAGTAGGCTCAGATTCTGCCACATTCAACTGACCGCCGCAAGAGCGCAATTCGTACAGTTTTGCATTAATTTGATACTCATACTGACTCAATAACCTTGCATAAATATAGCCAGCTTTTCCATCCAAAAAGCCGAGCTGAATAAAGTAAAATAAAATAAATCTGAGGAGTGGTTTCAAAGGCAGCCGCACCCAAACTTTTTTGAGAAATCGCTTCCGCTGCACTGCATCTCCAAATAAGTGAGCGCCAATAGTGCCGCTGTCATCGCGCCCTTCAATAATATTGTAATAAACGCGGGCTTCCCAATTTGAATATCTGTTGTGCCGTTCTATCCAATGAAATAAATCGCGATAATCCTCGTGGATCATATCATGTTTTAAGTAGCCGACTTGACCTGCTAAAATGACGTGTTCGTGAACTTCGTTGTCACCTGTGTTGGGGACGGATTCAGTGCCGAGATTTTCGTAACGGCCTTTTTGATGCTTGAACAAACGCAAATTCCAGTCGGGATATCGGCCGCCGTAACGCAGCCATTGACCTAAAAAGAAGACTTTGCGGTTGAGGTAGTAGCCGTCAAAATTCGGATCGGCGATCGCCCGCGCGATTTCGTCCCAAAGTTCCGGGGGGATGCGCTCGTCGCAATCGACAATTAATACCCATTCGTTGCGAAAGGGCAGGTTGTCCAAAGACCAATTTTTCTTTTTCGGCCAGCGGTTGTCGAAGTAGAATTGTACTACTTTGGCACCGCTACTGATGGCAATTTCTACCGTGCGATCGCTGCTTTGGGAATCAACCATGAAAACTTCATCTGCCCTGGCAATGCTGGCCAGACACGCAGGTAGATTAAGTTCTTCGTCTTTTGCCGGAATGAGAACTGAAACCGGAATCTTTGATGAACTAGATGTCATAATCGAGTGCTTGAACCTGAATGCGGTCGAGTTATTGTGAATGAAGTGCGATCGGCATGGTAGCGCCGACGACTTTAACAGCGAGGGATATTGCCTATAGCCTAATGCCTGCTGGTCGATTTCGGTGGAAAGATCAGGCCCTGAAGGGCTGCACTTAAATAACCGATTTGACCCCAAGCAAAAACGAAATTTTCAAAGCGCAGCCCTGGATCTCTAATGTATTTAAAAGACTTGTATACACCCCTCAGTATTCTTTCACCGCCCCGTCCAAGCTGAGCAATACCTGCTCGATCGGACAATTGTTCCCGATAACACTCGCTGATGCCTTGCCACCAACCGCGATCGAGAAACCAAGCTTGCTTGAGCCTTTCTACAGCCACATTGTGCAGAACCAGGGCCTCGGGCAGATAAACCACTTGCCAGCCTAACTCTAATGCTAATTCTGTCGCGCGCAATTCTTCATTTGACAGCAACTTTGTGCCGACTCTACCGAGTTTGACATCGAAGCCACCAATTTGTTCGAGAAAAGCACGCCGGATCGAGTAGTTTACACCCCTGGGAGTCAAACCGGCAGCAGTTACGTACTGGCAAGTATCCCCTAAATCGTAAACTCCCAAGTTTTGGGCCAATCCGGGCGATAGCCATTTGGGTGCACAGACTCCACAAGGCCACAGCAAGTTAACTTTGCCGCCGGCTACGGCTAGTTTTTGATTGCTTTGATAGGCGGCGTGCAGCACCCTGAGCCAATTCGGCTCAGCAATAGCGTCGTCGTCGAGATAAGCTAATATTTCGCTGCGAGCTTCCTTGGCGCCGGTGTTCCGCGCTACTGACAGACCGATTTTGGGTTCCCAGACATACTTGAGGCGGCAGTCGGAGAGTCTTGCTTCTACCACCTCGCGAGTGCTTGTCGTGGTACTTTTGGGGCTGGCATAATCGTTAGAACCGTTATCCACTACTACTACTTCAAAGTTATCGGGAAAATCTTGTACCAGCAAGCTGTCGATCGCCCCAGCTAAATAGCTGGCGCGATTGTGAGTGCAAATTATGGCTGATATCTGAGGTTTGGGCATGGGGCATGGGGCATTGGGCATTGGGAAGAAGGCCCGCGCAGGGCATTGGGCATTGGGGATAGTCTCTATTTTTTGCTTCTTTTCTTCTCTCTGCAAATTGGTAAGGGCGTAACTCACTTGCTGGAAAACGGCTATGTTGGGAAATTTGATGTAGTTATTCTGATATTGTCCTATCAATGCTATTATCGCCTAAAAATCATTGGTAATCAAACAAATAACTAATAACCAGCAACCAATAACCAGCAACCAATAACCAGTAACCAGTAACCAATAACCAATAACCAGTAACCAGTAACCAATAACCAGTAACCAATAACCCTTCGACCCTTCGACTACGCTCAGGGAACCGCAAATAACCAATAACCCTTCGACCCTTCGACTACGCTCAGGGAACCGCAAATAACCAATAACCAATAACAAATAACCAATAACCAATGACTAAAATAATCTTAGTAACTGGGCCGGCTCGAAGTGGTAAAAGTGAATGGGCCGAAACTCTGGCTGCTGCTTCGGGAAAACAAGTAATCTATGTGGCTACTGGCATGGTTGATGAAACAGATTTGGAGTGGCTGCGCCGCCTCGAACAACACCGAAATCGCCGCCCGGTTCATTGGAAAACTCTAGAAGTGCCGATCGACTTACCGACATTTGTCCGCACTGGTAAACCATCGGATTGCTTGTTAATTGATTCCCTCGGAACTTGGACGGCGAATCTTTTAGAACAAGAAGCCACACTGTGGACTGCTGCACAGCAAGATTTGCTAGCGAGTTTGAAGTCAACTGCGGCCGATGCAATTTTTGTAGGAGAGGAAACAGGATGGGGTGTTGTGCCTGCTTATCCGGCGGGGCGGCTGTTTCGCGATCGCCTCGGCACACTCGTCCGTCAAATCGGGGCGATCGCCGATACTGTTTATCTCGCCACCGGAGGTTACGCCTTGAACCTGTCCGCTTTGGGTACGCCACTACCGCCCGCCAAGAATTAACAGACGGAAGCGCGATCGACTTTTAGAGCAAAAAGCTCGGTTTGCCCGCAGACAATTTTAACTAAAAATCAGCTATAATTATAATTAAGCTCGAAAACTCAAAAATCACATCAATCACTCCAAAAAAATACTCCATCGGGCAACCAGCACAACAATTTGACACCTAAAATAGTCGGCTTTTGAAAGAATGTCAAATATCAAATGTCTCTTGAGATAGAGATCAAATTTAAAGTTTAAAGTCTAAAATTACCAATGAATTGCAGGATTGAGTAAAAGCTATGGCATCAGAAAGTGAAGTCAGAAAATATATTGCTTACTGGTTTCAGTTAGGCAAAAAAGTATTTATTCGCAACGGTTCCGAAGCGCTGCTACCAAAATCGGTAATTGCGGGCGATCGCTACAGCAGGGAATTTGAAGAATGCTGGCAAAAAATCATCTCCTCCGACAGCGGAGACTCCTACCTGCAAGGCACCAACGAAACAATCGCCGAACTGCTGACACCAGCATGGGAAATCAGTCCCTGTGCGCGCTGCGCCATGCCCGTACCGTTGCGCGATGCTGGAATGCCGCCGGAGTTGTGTCCCTGTAACGACTTAGCCAACTGGCCCGATACCGAAATGCCCCGACCCCGATCGCCCGTCAGCACCAAATCGCAACTTTCAAGCATTCGCGATCGACTCCTCAGAACCGGCAGGGAGTGAAAATCGCGATAGGAGGGGAATCGGAGAGGGGGTGGCCAGAAATGGGGTTTTTCGCCAAAACAAGCGTTACAACCTTAGATACTCCACTAAAAAACCCGGTTTCTTTAGTCCTTTGCCAACTGACAACTGTCAACTGCCAACTGTCAACTGTCAACTGTCAACTGCCAACTGACTAACCAATTCGGTTTTCTCTATCTCACAATAGTGGCGAGAAGGCCACAAATTGTTACAATGTCTTTACAATGCTTCACACTAGGTCTGAGTTTATGGATGTCAAGACGGTATCGCCAGCCTCCCCGCCAACTTACTCAAATTCAGGGACTCACACTGCAATCGGCAATCTCAAAGAGGTAGAAACAGTTCCCCTGCAAGCAGTACAAGTAGAAATAGAAAGTCCCGCAGCGACTCCCGAACCGCTCAAATCAGCCAAAGATATCGCCTATGAGTTGGCCGGAGAAGCTGTGCGCTACGATCCAGTTGCGATCGCAGCCCAATACAAAAATCGCCCCCTGCAAGTCTGGAAAAGGCTGTTGAGCGTTGTTTGGACATTTTTTAGCTTCGCCTTCAGTTTGTGGTTTGACGGCAAAACAGGCCGCGTCGCCAAGAACCAAAAACGTCGCGCCGCCCGACTCAGAGACATTCTCGCCCAACTCGGCCCAGCTTTCATCAAAATCGGACAAGCACTTTCAACTCGCCCCGACTTAGTACCGCCGGTATATTTAGAAGAACTAACCACGCTGCAAGACCAATTACCAGCGTTTCCCAACGAAGTAGCATATCAATTTATACAAGAAGAATTGGGCGCACACCCCAAGGATATTTACGCCGAAATCACCGCAGATCCGATCGCAGCAGCATCCCTCGGACAAGTCTACAAAGGCAAACTCAAAACCGGCGAAACCGTCGCCATCAAAGTGCAACGACCCGGTTTAGCCGAAAACATCGGCTTAGATATTTACATCCTGCGGCGCGTCGCAGTTTGGGCGCAAAACAACTTCAAAATCATTCGCAGCGACCTCGCCGGAATTATGGACGAGTTGGGCGAGCGCATTTACGAAGAAATGGACTACACCCACGAAGGACACAATGCCGAACGCTTCGCCGAACTCTACGGGAATCTGAAGGATATTTACGTTCCCAAAATCTACTGGGAATATACCCGCCGCCGCGTCTTGACCATGGAGTGGATTACCGGCATCAAACTCACTAATTTAGAAGCCGTCAAGGCTCAAGGAATTGACGCTCCTTACTTAATTGAAGTGGGGGTGCAGTGTTCTCTCAGACAGCTTCTAGAACACGGTTTCTTTCACGCTGACCCGCATCCCGGCAATCTTTTGGCAACTCCTGACGGTCAGTTGGCTTATCTCGATTTCGGGATGATGAGCGAAGTCAAACCTTATCAGCGGTACGGCTTGTTGGAAGCTGTGGTGCATTTGGTAAACCGCGACTTTGAAGGTTTGGCCAGAGATTACGTGAAGTTGGAGTTTTTAACGCCAGACACGGATTTGACGCCAATTATTCCGGCTTTGGCTGGGGTGTTTAACAATGCTTTGGGTGCTAGCGTTGCCGAACTCAATTTCAAAAGCATTACTGACGAACTTTCGGCGGTGATGTACGAGTATCCTTTCCGAGTTCCCGCTTACTATGCTTTGATTATTCGATCGCTCGTTACGCTAGAAGGGATTGCCATTAATGTCGATCCAGAATTCAAAGTGCTGAGTAAAGCTTATCCTTACGTAGCAAAACGGCTGTTGAGCGACCCTGCACCGGAATTGAGAGCATCCCTGCAAGATTTATTGTTCAAACAAGGCGAATTCCGCTGGAATCGCTTAGAAAACTTGCTGAACAATGCCCGCGAAAGCGACGATTACGATGTGAGCAAAATCCTCAACCAAGCGTTAGAGTATTTATTTTCTCAAAGAGGAGATTATATTCGCGATCGGATTGTTGCTGAATTGGTGAAAAGTCTCGACACACTTTCGAGCAATGCTGTTGCTAACGCCAAAGCAGTCGTCGGCGAATGGTTTGGAGTCAAAGCAAATCAACCTGTAGTTTCACAAACCGAACAAAAAAACCTCGAACACATCAAGCGGATTTGGGATATTTTGCAATCAACTCCGGGTTTTGACGGCATGAAAGTATTGCAACTACTGCCGCAATTATTAGTGAAACCAGAAGTGCAGAATATGGGCCAGCAAGTCGTCGGCGGTTTAGCTCAAAGAGCAGTTGCTAGATTAATTCGCGAGTTTTTACTTTCCGAAAAACCGGCAGCTATTCCTGAAAATGGCAGCTATCCTCATACTTCGCCTCAATTGTCTTTGCCGGCGGCGAAGTAGTTAGATCGGGAGTTGGGAACCGCAGATGTTAGCGGATGAATACGGATGAACGCAGATGAAATGATATCAATTCCGGCTGCACCGTCAGGTGATGTTGACTGTAGACTGTAGACTGTTAACTGTTGACGGTTTAAACAATACCGATGCAACCGGAAACGATATCAGCTCATAGTGCGATCGTAAAAAAAAGAAAGTCCAGGCGCAACAATCAGATAAAAAAAGGTACGTAGTTGCGCTTAAGCGCTGTTCTATCTATGAAAGTCCAGGCGCAACAATCAGATAAAAAAAGGTACGTAGTTGCGCTTAAGATCTGTTCTATCTATGAAAGTCCAGGCGCAACAATCAGATAAAAAAAGGTACGTAGTTGCGCTTAAGCGCTCTTATCTTATATACAAGAGTTCGGACAGTTTTAGCTTTGATATAGTGTCCGAAACCATTACTGGCTATGTAGTGGACTATTTTTTTAAGGTTTAAGTCGATCGCACTCGTTGCTTAAAATGCGTTAAAAATGGCAGGGCTTCCTCGCCATCGGCTTACAGGGCCGTTAAAAAACTGTCCGAACTATTTTTTTCAGAAAATAAACAAATTTATTGAATTAACCGCGCAACAATCGCCCTGCTTGTGCGTGCGCTATCATGGAAGGATTCACAGAAAAGCCTCGATGGGGAGTCAACCTATGCAAGCAATCCTTTTAAGCCGTGAAGAAGTTGCGAAACGTGCCAAGCAATTGTATGAAAGCACCATCCGCGAAAAGGTAGAAGTGGAAAAGAACATCGGCAAGATGGTAATCATCGACATTGAGACAGGTGATTATGAAGTCGATAAAACTGGATTGCAAGCCTCCCGTAACCTTAGCAAGAAGCACCCAAACGCTAGACTATTTGGTATTCGTATTGGATATAACGTTGCTGTCTCATTTGGTGGTGTCATGGAGCGTGTATACAAGTGATTTCTGGGATTGTGACAAATAGACACGCAACTGTAACGCTGACTTTCTTGCTACCGAATGGCTCAAGCCTCCCTATTGAGTTTGTGATAGATACAGGCTTCACTGGGGAATTATGTCTTCCTCTAGAAGCTGTTTTATTGATGGGCTTAACCTTTAGACACGACACTCCTGCAAATTTGGCAGATAACAGTGAAGTCTTGCTACCAATTCACGAAGCGATCGTCCTTTGGGATGGTGAAGAGCGAGAAGTCCTTGTCATTGCGACAGGAAGGCGACCTTTACTTGGAACTTCCTTGCTGGATGAGCAAGAACTTGTTATTCAGTTTACAGAAGGTGGGTTGGTGACGATCGATGAATTGTAGTTGTTCTCAAGGTTGCAAGTACGCGCGATCGAAGCTATTAAAATTGCGTAAGTTTACAAGATCGTGTCACTTTTTTTTGCCGACAGGGCGATCGGGGTGGTTGATTCTTGGAGTTAAAATCAAAGCAGACAACAAGCTGTTGAGAATGTTCGGAGTTTAAACCGCAGATATGCGAGATAAACCAACTAGGAATAGTCTTGTACCGCATCTGCGACACAATTATAAGTTAGGTAGCTTGATCATCTGGCTAGAGCAGTACGGTAAACTCACTTGTTGAGAGTAAAACATAATAGGTGAATGTTAGTGGCGCTTTTCAGTCGGCTCCTAAGTCTCAATACAGGTAGTATTCCGCTAGAAGATTTCTTCACTGAGTTGGTCGCTTACCTCTTCAGTACAGACAAGGAAATTCTCTATTCTTGGCTCAATAATTTAAACTTATTAGATACAAACATTTATTTGGATGCCTATGTTTCAACACAGAGGGAGTTTGAGCCTCTTGATGGTCATCGTTTAGCTAGCCGCCCAGATATCTTAATTGAGCTAGTAGATACTAAAAGTCGTAGCATCATCTTTGTCGAAAGTAAGATTGGCTCTCAGGAAGGCTACGAGCAGCTTTCAAGGTATGCCGAGATTTTGCATGGAATTTCCGGGTTCCAGCACAAATTTCTTTTGTACATTACTCGTGATTTCGATCCAAAAGATCAAAAATATATTTTCAAGAATATTTCTCAATCTACCGTTCAGTTCAGGCAATTGAGATGGCATCAGTTCTATCGATTTTTGAAATCTCAGGCAGATACGATGCTTGTTCAAGAAATTATGACATTTATGGGTGAGTATCGCATGGCACATAACAATCAGTTCTCTTCTATTGACGTGATTGCGTTAGCAAATTTCACAAAATCACTAAAACTTATGGAAGAGACAATGTGGGAAGAAGTCAGTCAGCGCTTTAAGAAAGTTCTGGGAGCAATTGGGCAAAGGTCTACAGCTCTTACCCAGATGCAAAGGCATGGGCGATATTTAATGACTGCCGAAATGTCAAGTGGAAGATGGTGGTGTGGTCTAGGCTTTATTCTAAAGACATCACATTTAACTGATTACCCAATAGTACGTCTCGTACTTGAAGTAAATCCTAATTCACCGCGTCGAGCAGAAATTATTGAAGCGATGAAAGATATTTGCGAACAGTACGGTTGGAAGGGTTATAACTTAGATAGCTCAAAAGACTGGGCAGGAATAGTTCGAGACAAAAGTTTACAGGACTTTCTTTCTGAAGAAGACCATGTGGTAGCTATCAAAAGATTTTTCCTGCACGCACTAGATGAGTTAGAAATGATCAAAGATCGGTATTCAAAACTTCCTTGGGTAGCAATTCAAGGCAATGAAGAAAGCTCTGATGATACGTTGCCAGCTACCTAACAAATCGCTTGGAGCGGACTGCATGCAAAAAACCCGGTTTCTTCAAGAAACCGGGTTTTTCTCTATTCGATCGCCCTCAACTAAACCTACAATTACTTCACGGTAGAAGTGCCAGTCAAACTGCTATTCCCTAGTAGATTGATTGGACTTGCAGCCGGAGTAATTAATAGGCTGTTGTCCTTACCAGCAGTATTCGCAGTTGGAATAATCGAACTACTAGCAATCGTGCCAGTCAAAGGCAGAATGGGCTGAGTTTGAGCGCTGGTGAGAGAAGTCAACAAGCTCTTTGTGTCGTAGACGAGGATGTCATCGTCGGTTTCGCTAAAGGTCTTCATGGTTGGGATTGAACCGCCATTTAACAAGATGTCATTCGTGGTAGTTTTCGCAGACGTTGCTGTTGCAGTAGCTGAATTAGTACCTGTTGTCAATGGTTGCAGACTTGCTGGTGCAGTAGTCGTGGCAGTTGACAGAGTAATTGGTGCGGTAGTTGTACCGGTTGGCAGAGTAATTGGTGCAGTAGTCGTGCTTTTTGGCTGACTAATTGGTGCAGCAGTCGTGCTTAATAAGCCAGTGCTAGAACTCGTATTGACCGCACTCATAACATTGTCGCTATCCAGTGTTTCGCCTGTCAAAATATCCACAGGTGAGGGAGTATTGAAAGCTGCGGGAAGCGCGCCTCCGGGAGTGATGGAGACAAAGCGAGAACTGTCAACTGTTTTGGCTTGAGTATCTTTCAACCAAGCTAAATGTTCGCCGGTGCCTGCGATGCTGATCAAGGCATCGTTAGTATAATTTTCGCCGCCTTGAACGATTTGCAATTGGTCAAAGGTGAGGTCTTGGGTGAGTCCGAGGTAATCGCGATCGCCCTGGAAGTAGAATATATGATCTAGTCCCGAACTTGGTGCTAGCACAAATATGTCGGAACTACTGCCTCCAATCAACGTATCTTGACCATTTGCGCCCTTGAGCACGTTGTTTCCTTCGCCGCCGTAGAGACTGTCATCGCCATCGTTACCATTGAGGCTGTCGTTACCGCTGTTGCCGTTTAAGAAGTCGTTGCCATTACCGCCATCGAGGGTGTCATTGCTGCTGCCACCGTCGAGACTGTCATCGCCTTCGTTGCCCAAGAGGCTGTCGCTGCCAGCTTCCCCGGTTAGCAAGTCGTTGCCACAACCGCCGTCGAGAGTGTCCTTACCGGCACCTCCCAGCATCGTGTCGTCGTCGCATTCACCGAACATCAAGTCGTCGCCGTTGCCTCCGCCCATGAAGTCGTTGCCCATGCCGCCTGTGAGGGTGTCATCGCCGGAATCGCCGGTGAGGGTGTCGTCGCCGGAGTCGCCGACAACCATGTCGTTACTCGCGCCGCCGTCCATCAAGTCGGTTTCGTCGCCACCGTAGAGGGTGTCTTCGCCGACTTCGCCTAATATCGTGTCTTGCCCTTGACTGCCAAATATCAAGTCGTTGCCGGCACCTCCGAACAGTTTGTCGTCGTCGATGCTGCCGTCAATTTTGTCGTTGCCAGCGCCTCCTAATAATTGGTCGTTTCCTGTACCGCCGAACAGTTCGTCGTTGCCAGCGCCGCCGTCGATGGTGTCGTAGCCGGAACCGCCGTCGATTTTGTCTTGGCCTGCTTCTCCAAAAATTAGGTCGTCGTCTTCGTTGCCCCAAATGTTGTCGTTGCCAGCGCCACCGTAAACCGAGTCGTTGCCTGCTTGGGCCCAAATGTTATCGCTGCCGTCACTGCCGAGAATTGAGTCTGCGCCGGAACCACCATCGATGTTGTCGTCTCCGACTTGTCCGAGGAGGGTGTCGGCTGCATCTCCGCCGTGGATTTGGTCGTTGCCACGGCCGCCGTCGATCAAATCTCGGTCTTCGCGGCCGTAGAGTTCGTCGTCGCCGTCGTTGCCCCACAGGGTGTCGCTGCCGGTACCTGCATCGATGAAGTCGTTGTCGTCGTTGCCTTCGATGCTGTCGTTGCCGGCTTGACCGAAAATGCGATCGTCCCCTTCACCACCAGCCAAAGTATCATTGTTAGCGCCGCCGTCGATGTAGTCGTCGCCGCTGTTGCCGTCGGCGAAGTCGTTGCCGTCATTTCCGTAAATGCGATCGCGCCCAGCACCCCCAGTCATGCTATCGTCGTCTGCACCACCTTCTAAGTAGTCGTCTCCATTGTTACCGGAGAGGGTATCTTTGCCGATTTGACCGAAAAGGCGATCGGCCCCATCGCCACCATCGAGGCTGTCATTGCCCGATTCACCCCACAGTTGGTCATCTCCGGTTTGTCCTAACAGCGTATCGTCGTTATCTCCACCCCACAGTTGGTCGTTATCGTCATTGCCTTCTAACAAGTCATTGCCTTGGCGGCCGTATAATTTATCACGGCCGTCGTTGCCGGAGAGAGTATCGTTTTCAGTACCGCCGTCTACGATGTCGTCACCGCTACCGCCAGCGAGAGTATCGCGACCGGCTTCTCCTAACAGGCTGTCATTGTCTTCGCCACCATCGAGGGTGTCGTCGCCGCTACCGCCGAACAGGGTATCAGTGCCCGATTCTCCCTGCAAGATATCAGCGTCATCGCCTCCCCACAGGGTGTCGCTATCGTCGCCACCGAACAGGGTATCGAGGCCTGCTTGACCGTAAATGCGATCGCGCCCTTCGTTCCCCTGAAGCAAATCGTTGCCCAAACCGCCGTCAACTATGTCATCGCCGCGATTGCCGATAACCGTGTCATCACCGACTTGTCCGAACAGACTGTCATTATTATCACCACCATCCAGAATGTCGTTACCGTCGCCGCCTTCGAGGGTGTCATTTTCAGTACCGCCGTCGAGAGAGTCGTTGCCGAGTTCGCCAAACAGCCGGTCTGTTCCCGAATTGCCTTCCAGGATGTCATCGCCACCGAAGCCGTACAGAGTGTCGCTGTCAGCTTGACCGAGAAGGGTATCGTTGCCTTCGCCTCCCAACAGCGAGTCATCGCTATTGCCACCTTCTAATAAATCGCTGCCAGCTTCGCCGAACAGAGTATCTTTGCCGTCGCCACCGTAGAGGGAATCGTTGCCATCGCCAGCTTTGAGGCTGTCGTTGCCGTTTTCGCCGTAGAGGTAATCGTCGCCAGTTTGGGCTAATAACGTGTCATCGTCTTGACCACCCCAGAGATAGTCGTTGCCACTTCCGGCATCGAGAATGTCTTTGCCGTCACCGCCGTAGAGGGAATCGTTGCCTTCTGCGGCTAAGAGTGAGTCGTTGCCACCTTCGCCGTAGAGGTAGTCATCGCCAGCTTTGGCTAATAAGGTGTCATCATCTTGACCACCCCACAGATAGTCGTTGCCGATTCCAGCATCGAGAATGTCTTTGCCGTCGCCACCGTAAAGACTGTCGTTGCCTTCGGCTGCATCGAGGATGTCGTTGCCACCTTCACCGTAGAGATAGTCATCGCCAGCTTTGGCGTATAAAGTATCGTCGTCTTGGCCACCCCAGAGGTAATCGTTGCCAATTCCGGCATCGAGAATATCTTTGCCATCGCCACCGTAAAGACTGTCGTTGCCTTCTGCTGCATCGAGGATGTCGTTGCCACCTTCGCCAAATAGATTGTCGTCGCCGGCTTTGCCTAATAAAGTGTCATCGCCTTGACCTCCCCAAAGTTGGTCGTTGCCGATTCCAGCATCGAGAATGTCTTTGCCGTCGCCGCCGTAGAGGTTGTCGTTGCCTTCGGCTGCATCGAGGGTGTCGTCGCCCGCTTCGCCGTAGAGGTTGTCGTCGCCTTCTTTGCCGAGGAGGATGTCGGCATCGTCGCCACCGTAAAGTTGGTCGTTGCCGAGGCCTGCATTCAGGGTGTCTTTGCCGCTGCCACCGTAGAGGTAGTCGTTGCCAGTTCCGGCGTCTAGGGTGTCGTCGCCTGCATCGCCTGCGAGTGTGTCGTTGCCGGCTTCGCCGATGAGGGTGTCTTTGTCGTCGCCGCCGGAGAGTTCGTCGTCGCCGAGGCCGCCGTAGATTAGGTCGGTGTCTCCTTCTCCGTAGAGTTTGTCGTTTTCGCCTTCGCCGTAGATGGTGTCTTTGTCTGCGCCACCGTAGATGTAGTCGTCGCCAGCGCCACCGTAGAGTAGGTCTTTGCCTGTTTCGCCAAAAATCGTGTCGTTGCCGTAGCCAGCGTCTCCGGCAACGGTGTCGTCATCGCTACCGGCGTAGATTAAGTCGTCGGCATCGCCACCTCGGATGTAGTCTCGACCGGCTTCACCGTATAGTGTGTCTCGGTCTTGGTTGCCGTAGATGCTGTCGCCGCCGTCGCCGCCGTAGATTAAGTCGTTGCCGAATTCGCCGTAGAGTTTGTCGTTGCCGCCGAGTCCGTAAATGCGATCGTCCCCAGCATCTCCGGTGATAACGTTAACGCTATCGTCGCCGGTAATATTATCGTCATATCGAGAACCGACGACGTTTTCAATGCCAGTAATTTTGTCTTGGTCTCCCCAACCGTCGGTAGCATCGCCTGTTTTTAAGTTGACAGTAACGCCGTTCGGGTCGCGGCGATAGCTGAGAATGTCGATACCTTCTCCGCCGTAAAATGAGTCATTGCCGGCATTGCCAATTAATAAATCGTTGCCTTCTAATGCCCAAATTCGGTTATCTTTTTCGTTGCCGATTAAGATGTCTTCAAAGCGAGTACCGATGATGTCTTCTAAGTTTCTCAAAGCATCAGTAGTGCCAAAACCGTCTTTACCAGTACCAGCAGCAATTTCAAAATCCCGTTCGAGTTCGGTGTAATATTCGCTGGGATTGACATCGGTAACGAATTCTTTGAAACGTTGTTTGGTGTTAGTGTCGTAGTCGCTACTTTCGTCAATATTAACGATAACGCCCTTGGGAGAATTGATGTAATTAACGAGATCAACTCCTTCTCCGCCGTCAATTAAATCATCGCCGATTTCTCCGATTAACGAGTCATTGCCAGTACCGCCAAATAATTCGTCGTTGCCAGCATTGCCGTTGAGAGTGTCATCGCCGGCTTGGCCTAAAAGTACGTCGTCATCGAAGCCGCCAAACAGGGTATCTTTGCCGTCGCCACCATCGATGAAGTCTTGACCTTGACTGCCGAAAAGATTGTCTTCGCCAGCTTGTCCGTAAATATCATCGTCGTCGGCGCCGCCATCAATAATGTCTTGGCCGTCGCCGCCTTCTAGCCAGTCATTGTCTTCATTGCCTTGGATGATGTCGTTGCCGCCTTGTCCGTAAATTCTGTCATCTCCGGTATTGCCGAACAGCAAATCTTGGCCGTTGCCGCCATCGATGTAGTCATCGTCAGCGTTGCCTTCTATGGTGTCGCTGCCATCTTGTCCGTACAGGATGTCGTTGCCTTCGTTGCCTTGGATGGAGTCGCGGCCGCTGCCACCTTCGGCGTAGTCTTCGCCAGTGTTACCTTGGATGATGTCGTTGCCGGATTGGCCGTAGAGTTTGTCATCGCCGCTGCCTCCAATGAGGACATCGTTGTCGCTACCGCCGTCTAGGATATCGTCGCCATCTTCACCGTAAAGTAAGTCGTTGCCAGCTTCGCCGTAGAGTAAGTCGGCATTTAATCCACCATAAAGTTTGTCTTGGTCATCGCCACCATATAAAGTGTCGTTTCCGGCTTCTCCTTGTAACAAATCATCGCCTTTTTCGCCTCGCAAATCGTCATTTCCAGTGCCGCCATTGAGGGTATCTTTGCCAGTTCCGCCGTAAAGAGAATCGTTGTTTTCTTCTCCTTTTAAGTCATCGTCTCCTTCTTCGCCATAGAGTTTGTCTTCACCTTGGCCGCCGTACAAGGAATCATTTTCGGTTCCGCCGTAGAGGGTGTCGTTGCCCTTTTCTCCTCGGAGGTCATCTGAACCTTGTTCGCCGCGAAGTTCGTCATTATCATCGCCGCCGTAGAGGAAGTCGTTATCTTGACCGCCGTAGAGAGTGTCGTTGCCGTTTTCTCCTCTTAAATCGTCGCTGCCTTCATCACCTCGGAGGTCGTCATTATCATCGCCGCCGTAAGCTTTGTCATTACCAGTGCCACCGTAGAATTTGTCGTCTCCTTTTTGTCCCCAAAAAAGATCGTTGCCGCCTTGGCCGTAGAAGATATCGCTGTAGTCGCCGCCGGTCATTTCATCAGCAAAATTTGAGCCGCTGATGATTTCGATATTTCCAAGAGTGTCTACGGTTTTTTGACCTTTGACAATAAAGCCATCTTCAACTTTGTAAACATCAGAATCCCCAACTTTTGCTGCCCAAACTTTAATTCCAATTGGACTGCCAGAGTAAGTGGCAGTATCAGTTCCTCCTCCACCATCTAAAAAGTCGAAGCCAGAGTCACCACTTAAATTGTCATTTCCAACTCCACCTTGCAAGACATCATTGCGTAAACCACCCTGAATGTTGCCATCTCCTTTAATCCAGTCATCATCTAATGTAGCACTTGTAGCGATCGATCCTTTAGGAAAATAGAATCCTTTGGGATGCAGTTCGTAAGCAAAATCTTTGAAATAAGTGGTAACTTCTGCATTCAAGTTATTTAAGTATTTGTCACTTAAGTGATCTCCGAGATTTGGCAAGCCTGCTACTAATTGAATAAGATGCGAAATTTTGTTCAATACATTATCTAACTCTCCTGATGTAAGTTGGAGTTTAGTTACAGGATCTGAGCCATATATGACATTTTTTCCGCCATACTGACTCATGCCTCCAGCAGCAGAATACATTGTCGGCGATCCCATTGCGAGCAGTCGAATACGTGAACGGTCAATTTGAGAACCAATATCTATTAGACCATCTTCCAGGAAAAAATTTCCTTGAGAGTAGCCAATCAATATCAAAGAATTCTTTTGATCGGAATTATTGACCCAATTAGCAACGCTGTTATTACCTTGCGTCCAATTATTGTTGACTGGCTTACTAATATCTGTACTTTTAAACCAGTATTGCTCTAGAGCTTCTTTAAGATCGGCAGGTAGTGACGTTATTAAATTATTAATTACGTTACCTCCTGGCAAATAACTACTAATAAAATCTAAAGCTTTAGCAGTAAAAGTCTCATTTTGTAAAAGTTGTGCAGGATTTGGACTCGTTAAAAATTGCCCTAATAAACTACTAAACTGAACAATTTGTTGAGGAATTGTCAAAAGATCTAGGATATTAAAGTTATCCAGTGCTGTTTTGATAAAAAACTTAACCACTGAAAGGCCGAGATCTTGTAAAATATTCCCACCTGTGTTGGGGCTAGTTGGGTTGTATTCTGGAGTAAAGTTAATTGCACCTCTAAATCCTGAACCACCTAATTTATAAACGTTTTGATCTTCCTGAAATTTAAAAGTCTCTTTAACCTTAGTATCAAATCCTGTTTCACCAGTAAAAATCCCATTGATGTAAACAACCCGAGTTTTGCCTGCATCTTCAATGAGTTGATCGTAAACTTTATCGAAATCAAATTCTTTAGGAGTAGCCATGATTTTTATCCTCGTGTGGTAGATACAATGTGTTCTGAAAATTGACAAAGCGACTCTATCGACAAGCCCGATCGCACTTATGCACTTATTTATGCACTTATGCACTCTCGAACTGCCGTAGATCCGTCATTTACCCAAACTGAAGTCTCGCGAAATACGATGTGCGATCGGGAAGTTACGGGCGATGCGACTTTTGAATAAATCTCAACAAGTGCGATCGAGCTTCGCAAATTCCCTTCTGTTTATTTATCAGGGTGAACTCAGTGGTTTTATGCAAAACTCTCAAGTTTTTTTTGAAAGTTTTGCGAAAACTGGGTGAAAGTACGGAACAACGGGTGTTTTGGGGGTTTGAGGTTTGACCTCGTTGCCTTTTTGTTGTTCCTGTTTACTTATCAGGGTGAGCTCGGTGGTTTTATGCAAAAATCTCAAGTTTTTTTTGTAAACTTTGGCAAACACTGGGTAAAAGTACGGAAGGATGGGTGTTTGCGGGGTTTTAGGGGCGATCGATTGAGGACTCACGCATGGGCCCAGAAACCGGGTTTTTTTGCGGAAACTTCGCCGTAGTCGAAAAATTCCCTAAAAACCCGGTTTCTTTGGTTAAAGTGCGTAAATCCTCTCGCGCCCAGGCCCAGAAACCGGGTTTCTCTGATATTTTTCGCCTCCCCACCGGATTTTACGCAGAAACCCGGTTTCTCAATTCTGACGCGCTAACCCCAAAAACCGGGTTTATTTGGTGAGAGTTCATAAGTTTCAACAAAAATTCACATTTAATTTCACAGCAAAACCTACCGCACCGCAAGACTTTCAACCATCAGCCACAAAAAACTTTCAGAATTTCGCATAAAACGATCGAACTCACCCTGATAAATAAATGTAGGAACAAAGTTGCGGCCGCACTTCACTATGAACGATCAATCCCACCCCTCCGAGGGGGAAGACCACTCATCCGACGACTCCGATCCTGTTGGGGACTCAGGAAAATCTCGAAATTGCGATCGCAAACTTCTCTATCAAGAGTTAGACAGCCTTGTCACCCTAATTAGGGAGGAGGCCTCGAATTCTTGGAAGCTAAAACGTTTGTTGAATCAGCTTGTGACTAAAATGAAAAACTCGGGGCTGATCTGGAAAGACAAGGTACCTTACTATGAAGATGCTGTCCAAGAACAGTGGGAGTTTTTCTATAGCAATTTGTGCGAATCCCGCACCGGCACTCAGTACGATCGCGATCGGGGTAATGTCATAACTTGGTTCAATTATTATTTGAAGCGACGGCTGCAAAATTGGGCGGTGAGGGTAGATCGAGAAAATAGCAGGAGAGACGATCGACAACTTGTTTTAGAAGACGGAACTGCGATCGATCGAATAGAGACTTTACCTGCTGAGGATGACAGTCATACAGTCGAATGTATTCAATTATTTGAACACGTCAAAAACTGGATCGAAACTAATCCTGATGGGATATTAAACGAGTATATTCGAGGGCGGAAAGATCTGACTTGTCAAGTTATATTGAGAAGCAGAGCATCTGGTAAAGATTTTACCACAATAGCAACGGAGTTTGGCTGTGCTTATCCTACAATATATAGCTTTTACCGAAAGAAATGTCGGCCTCATTTGCAACAATTTCGAGAAGACAGTGGCTATTAATCATACAAGGAGTTAAAATCGGGAAATGAAGAACAATACTACTACAACCCAATCATTGCCAATGCCAATTACCCAAAAGGCAATTCATCTAGCATGGCAATTTGCTTGCGAACACCAACACCCGCAAAAAGTAGAACAGATTTATGTCAATACTTTGGCTGTGTTGGTAGTTGCCGATTATTTTAAAATATTAGATATTGAAACTGATTTAACTCAATGCGATAGCTGGAATCCAGTAATTCGCCTGTTTGAAAATGTGGCAGATTTATATATTAAAGGCTTGGGCAAAATTGAGTGTCTCCCAATTAGGGCTGAACACAAACAAGGAGAAAATGGCAATCAAAATTCTGGTATAAATTTACCTGAAATCTGCCGCGTTCCTACCGAAGCTAGGGAGGAACGTATTGGTTATATTGTAGTAGAAATTGATGAGGATGAAAAGGAAGCAAGATTGCTGGGATTTTCTCCGACGGCGGATTCAGGTGAATTAGTATTGAGAGATTTACATCCTCTGGATGACTTCTTGCTTCACCTTGAAAGAATCTATGAATCTAAAGTCGATCTGCGTCAGTGGTTGGAGAATATATTTACATCGGATTGGGAGTCTGTTGAATCGATATTCGATCCGCAGCCCGAGACTGAACCGACTGAGATTGAAAATCCGGTCAAATCTAATTTACGCAATTGGTTAAAGAATGTTGCAGAAACAAGTTGGCAGAAAATTGAGGAAGGTAAACAAAATTTAGAAGAGCTCATTTTTCCTGATGAAAACCCAGCTTTTGTATTCCGATCAGGTGGTAATTCCAGATCGGAAGATACTTTACGCGGACATCAAAGCAGTGTCAATATGTTTCCCGAAGCTGATATCGCGCGGGCAAAGTTGATTGATTTGGGAATGCGTTTGGGTAGGACAACTGTTGCGTTGTTGGTGGGGATTGCCGAAGATAGCGATCGCGCTGTCAGAGTTCACGTTCAGTTGCATCCGGCGATCGGCGATCGTTACTTGCCAACCAATATTAAATTGTCCTTAATCTCTGATGTAGGAGAAAATTTACATGAAGTAAAATCAACTGTTCAGAATAAGTGCATTTTGCTCAACGATTTTTACGTAGACCCAGAAGAAAGCTTTACTATTCGAGTAGCTTTAGATGATTTTACCATAACAGAAAATTTTGTGGTATGATACTTTGATTAACTGCAATGACATCCAATTTATGAGCAGTACAGTTATCTTGGCTTTGGGATCCGGGGATTTTAAACAAGGTTTTTCTTGCGTGACAGCGGAGTTGAAAAAACAAGGAGAAACTGTCGCTAAATATTTAGGAAGCTTGCTGCCAGCACCTGAGGTTGACGAGTTGCACAAAAGGTGGAAAGTTAGTTGTCGCGCCACCCAACATCACAGAAGCAGTTCTCGAATCAAAATCAAGCCTGCGGGCAAAACAAATATCTCTGAAGACAAGCCTAATATTATATATGAAGGTTTGAAAAAAGAGATGAACAAGTGGTTGAGTGCTGATGAGTTTTACAGAAAAATAGAGGTAAAACTCAGAACAGAAATTAGCAACCGAGACGAATTAGTTGAAATATTTTTAGAATGCAATAACTCTGAGATTTGGCAGTTGCCTTGGGATGTGTGGCAGTTTCGCGAAGACTACAATAACTGTGAAATTATCGGCAGTTCCCCTGAATATAAAAAAACTCCCCAAGAGGCAATGATAGGGGGAATACCTCTAGGTTCGCGAGGCAGAATTTTATGTATTTTAGGTAATAGCCAGGGAATTGATGTCAGCAAAGATGCAACGGAAATCACAAAATATCTGGGCGATAGCTGCGACTTACAATTTCTTCAAGAACCAAATTCCCAAGAGTTACGCAACCAGTTATTTGATGACAAAGGCTGGCAAGTTTTATTTTATGCGGGGCACAGCGATAGCGATATCAATGGTGCCAACGGATTGCTATATATAAATCAAGAAGTTGCAGACAATACTGTCACCGTACAAGACTTTAAAGAAGGTCTCAAACGAGCTATTGTCAAAGGATTGGAATTACTAATTTTTAATTCTTGTTCGAGCATGGGTATAGCAGCAGATTTAGTCACAGAAGGTATTTCTTTGCCATCAGTGATTGTGATGCGGGCGCCAATCCCGGATTTTATTGCTCAGGAATTTGTGAAGTCTTTGTTTAGATATTTAGCCCTCAAAGAACCTTTATTTTTAGCAGTACGAAAAGCTAAGAATGATTTACTGCGCTATGAAAATCAATTTCCTGGCGCGAGTGGCATACCAATGCTTTGCCAGCATCCAACTTTTGAGGGATTAAAATTATTAGAATTAAAGTGCGATCGCCCTTTCGCTGCACCGACAGATGATGTAGCCCCGGTGAAGCGAAGCTATCCCGTAGGGAATCGCCCAAACCACCCGCAATTTACGATTCCAACTAAATTTATGCAGCGTACCAGCATCAGTTTAGCTGGTTTGGCGATCGGCTATCCACTCATCGGCCCGCATCTGGCATCTGCGATCAACACATTTGGCATGAAAAACCACCGCAACAATCAATTTTTAATCGCGAAAGCTTCATACAATCTAGCTGCATCAATCAATCCTACTAACGGCGAGTCTTCCTATAACTTATCTTTGCTGTGCGATCAATTAAATGAAGACGAGTGTGCGCGAGAAGCAATGAAACAAGCAGTCTGGCGAGGACTTCCAGAAGCTTATGCTCAAATATCTCGATCGCTAATTATCAAAAACAAACCTGAATCCGCTTTAAAAGTAATCGGAATGTGTTTAGAACAAACTCAATTTGATGGAGTAAAATCAGCTTGTTTTAAGAATCGCGGCTGGGTGCGATTGAATCAAAAGCGATACGACGCAGCGGAAACCGACTTAAGAAAAGCAATATCTCTCAGCAATAAGACTCCAGAAGCTCAATGTCTTTTAGCGAAGGTACTGGAAGCTAAAGGGAAACCACAAGAAGCACTCACACATTGGCAAGAAACACTGAAATCTGCCAATCCCAGCATACCAGAACAAGATGAATGTATCCAAATGGCAAAGGAACGTTTACCAATAATAGGAAAAAGTCAATGAAAAAACAGACGACTGTTGTTATGGGTGCAAGCGCGATCGCATTTACGTTGATTGCGATCGATATTTTGCCTCATCTCCACTTCGGTATTGGCGCCAATTTATCCAAAATATCCGCCAACAACCTGATAATTTCCCCAGCAATTGCAGCAACGACAAGAATACCCAACGGACAAATCCTGAATATTAGCGGGGAAGTGCAGCTACAGCGTCAAGATGGCAGAAATGTTCGCCCCAGCGCGGGTACGCCAATTTATCCGGGCGACAAACTGCAAACTGCACAAAACGGACAAATTACGATTCAATGTGCAGATTCAGAAATTAAGTCAATTAAAGCGGGTGAAAATCAATTAAATAGCTGTTTATTGGCTAGCGAAAAGTCGAAGGATGACTGCAATAAAAATTTAATTCATTGTCCCGATCGCGGTGACGATCAAATTGTTTGGAACAATGCGCCAATTCCTTATATAATCAGTCCAAGGCGGACGAAATTGTTGGGAAATAAGCCAATTTTGCGCTGGAATCCGGTTGCGGGTGCGACTAGCTATAAGTTGAGCATTCTCGAAAATAAAGCGAAGTTAAATTGGGAAAAGACGGTTAACGGTACAGAGGCGGTGTATCCGGGGGAACCGGCGCTGAAACCGGGTGTTAAGTACAGGTTGATTGTGGAGGCGAATACGGGAGTTTCTTCGGAAAATCCTCTCGGGGAGGGGGATACGGAGTTTCGATTGCTGGATGAGAAGGAGGTTGAAGGGGTTAAGGAGGCTGTACGGGCGATCGAGCAACAAGTACCGAATGCAGCGAGTCAGAAATTGGCGATCGCACAGATATATCGTAGCGCCAACTTGATTGCCGAAGCAATAGAAATCCTAGAAAGCTTACCAGCAGCGGGAGTTGAGACACCGCCCATCTACCGCACGTTGGGAGAAATGTATCAAGGGCGATCGCAACTAATGCCGCAGGCTAAATTCTACTATTTAAAGGCGATTAGTACAGCAAAACCGGACGATATCGAAGAGCTAACAGAGGCGCGCTACGGTTTGGGAGAAGTCCATTCATCTATGAGGGAGAATCTGGAAGCGATGCAGTATTTGAAGTTGGCAAAAGAGGGATATCAAACTTTGGGAGATGTGCAGATGGTAGAAAAAATAGGGAAGCAGTTGCAAGATGTGCAAAGGAGAGAAGAAAGGAAATAGTAATGGGTTTGGAGATGAATTATCGGTCAATTTGCAATGTCGCAATAACCCAAATTCGTAGGGGCGGGTTCGCCATTAATTCTGTCACCAACAAACAATCTCAAAAACCCGCCCCCACCCAACCAATAACCCCC
>NZ_JAEQCE010000090.1:0-22121 GCF_020738665.1 Microcoleus sp. PH2017_08_TRC_O_A | reverse complement strand
GGGGTTGTCTCTTTCATGGGTCATTTTTTAACGTTATCTGCTTGCTATGTAAGCATTATAACCTATTTTTATCGTATTTTCTGTTTAAGTCCCGTTAATCGACAAAGCGGCTGATGAGGGCCAGACAGAATTGGATTTGGCGGGGTTGGGGTTGGAGGAGTTGCCGCCGGAGATTGGCAAGTGCACGCAGCTTGAGTCGTTGGTGTTGGGGAAGTTCGATGAGGAGAAACGAAAATGGGTTGGGAATAAGTTAACTGAGTTTCCTGATGTTGTTCTTCAATTAACCAACTTAAAAATACTTTTGATTCCTAAAAATCAGATTACCTCCATCCCCGATGCGATTTGGCAACTGTCTAATCTGACACGGTTAAACCTCAGTGACAATCAGATTACCGTCATCCCAGAGGCGATCGGGCAACTGTCGAATCTGACAGACTTTTTTTTATGGAGAAATCAAATTACGGTCATCCCAGAGGCGATTTTGCAACTGTCGAATCTGACAAAGCTTCTCCTCAGTCAGAATCAGATTACCTCCATCCCCGATGCGATTGGGCAACTATCCAATCTGACAAATATTCACCTCTTTTACAATCAGATTACCTCCATCCCCGATGCGATTGGGCAACTGTCCAATCTGACACACCTTTACCTCTATAACAATCAGATTACAGTAATCCCAGAAATGATCGCTCAATTATCCAATCTGACAGAGCTTTACCTCTGGAACAATCAGATTACAGTAATCCCAGAAGCGATCGCCCAACTTTTCAATCTGACAGAACTTTCCCTCAGTAACAATCAAATTGAAAAGATTCCCGAATGCTTAGAAACACTCCCAAAACTTGAAAAACTCGACCTCCGCAACAATCCCCTGCCCATTTCTCCAGAAGTTCTAGGCGACACAGAAAACCCCGGTACTCCAGCCGCCATTTTCAACTACCTGCGCCAACTCCGCAGCGGCGAAGTCCTCCCCCTCAACGAAGCCAAAGTCCTCCTCGTCGGCCAAGGTAGCGTCGGCAAAACCTCCCTCATCAACCGCCTCACCCACAACCAATACAACCCCAACCAGCCCCAAACCGACGGACTAAACATCACAAACTGGCAAATTACAGTCAACACCAAACCAGTCAAACTCAAAGTCTGGGACTTCGGCGGACAAGAAATCTACCACGCCACCCACCAATTTTTCCTCACCAAACGCAGCCTCTACCTCCTCGTCTCCAACTGCCGCACCAGCGAAGACGAAAACCGCCTCGAATACTGGCTGAAACTGATCGAAAGCTTCGGCGACGCCTCCCCCGTCATCCTCGTCGGCAACAAATGCGACGAACAACCCCTGGATCTCAACCGCAAAGCCTTGCGCGATAAATATCCCAACATCAAAGCGATTATCGAAACTTCCTGCCAAAGCGGCACCGGCATCGACGAACTCCGCAGCGCCATCCACACCGAAATCTCCCAACTCAAAGAAGTCTACGACCTTTTGCCGCTAAGCTGGTTCCAAGTCAAGCAGCGCCTGGAAAACCTCGACAAAGACTTCATCAGCATCAGCGAATACGCCACCATCTGCGCCACCGAAAACATCCTCGCAGAAACCGACCAAACCCAACTCATCGGACTGCTGCACAACCTGGGCATTGTCCTCAACTTCCGCGAACACCCCATCCTGCAATCCACCAACATCCTCAATCCCCACTGGGTGACTGAAGGCATCTATGCCCTTCTCAGCGACGACGCACTCAAAGTCAAAACCAAAGGCATTCTCACCTACGCCGATCTCAGCCGCATCCTCGACTCAACTAAATATCCCAGCCACCGTTACAACTGTCTCACCGAGTTGATGGGCGAATTTCAACTCTGTTTCCCCCTCAGCCATTGCACCCCACGGACTTTCCTCATCCCCGGCATCTTGCCGAAAGAAGAACCGGAAAACACCAAACTCGCAGGCGAAACCCTGGAATTTCAATATCACTACCGCATTCTCCCCGACAGCATCCTCTCGCGCTTCATCGTCCTGATGCACGAGAAAATCCACAACAGCACCCACTGGCGCACGGGGGTAATGCTGGAGTACACCGAAGGCGCTGAGGTGTACAATATCGCGCGAATTAAGTCTGACCCGGAAGATGAGAAAATCTCGATCGCGGTTAGCGGGCGGGAATCGACGCGCCGTTCTTTTCTGAGTATGATTCGCGATACTTTTACTAAAATCCACAATTCTTTTGCCAATCTGGAAATCAGTCAATGGGTGCCGGTTCCGGGTTATCCCGATGCCGATCCGCTGGATTACGAGGAGTTGCTAGGATTGGAGGAGATGGGAGAGAATACGGTGCGTGTGGGGAAACTTAAACTTAAACTGGATTTGCGATCGTTGTTGGATGGGTATGAGTCGATCGAACTTCGGCGCAGAAGGCAAAGGGGCGATGACAAATACGGAAGAGAATATGACGACCTTGTAGAAATCACTAAACTAGCAGTTAGTAGACCTATTAATAATACACTAGAAGCAAAAATGACTCAAAATTCTCCTCAAAACAACAACTTGCAAGGTGCACAAATCGGCAGCATGGCGATCGCGAACGAAATGAAAGACAACGCCCAACAAACAGCCTCTGGTGGCATTGAAATCAATAACGCTAATACGGCGGAAATTTTGAAACTAATTTCATCGATGCGCGAAAGTGCGACACAGTTTCCTGAAGACATTCGCGATGGGATAATTATTGATATTGAAGATGTCGAAGCTGAAATCAAGAAACCGGAAGGCCAATGGAATAAAGCCAGGTTAAAGAAGAGCTTGACTGCGATGATTGCGGCGGGTACTGCGATCGCGATTCCGATCGCAGGTGCTGTTGATTTTGCTAGTAGTGCGATCGATTTAGGCCAAAAAGTGGGTATCGAAATCAAGCTACCGCCAGCACGCTAAATTACAGCATATTCCATGTATATGTGGTATACACAATTTTCGAGTAAGTAAGGTGCGTCGCTCTGAGATTGTCGCTCTTTTTTTGGGATTCAAGGTAGCGACGCACCCTACAGCTACTGTTGTATTTAGCGGTTAAGAGGTATGATAGTAATAAGTAAGTTATTTATCAATTGATTATGTCTGCCAGAGATGTTTTTCATGAAGTTGTCAAAACAGCTTTGCAAAAAGAAGGCTGGCATATTACCCACGATCCGTTTCCGATTAGTGTGGGCGGTGTAGATATGTCGATCGATCTGGGAGCAGAAAGGCTGATTGCAGCAGAAAGGCAAGGCGAAAAAATTGCCGTTGAAGTTAAAAGCTTTTTGACAAAATCGTCGGCAATCTCCGAATTCCACAGAGCTTTGGGGCAGTTCATTAATTACCGAGCTGCACTGAAAGAAAAAGAACCCGATCGCATTTTGTACTTGGCTGTGCCATTAATAACTTACGAATAATTCTTTCAACTAGATTTTCCGAAAGCAAGAGTGGAGGAAAATCAGCTAAAAATGATAGTTTATGATACAGCAATTGAGGTAATTGTTAAATGGAAAAACTAATCAAATATCGGCAAATTGTACAGCAAATGTTAATGGAGTACGGCAACCGCAAACCTGCCCACGGAGACATTGAAGTCGAGACAATTCTTGATACAGAACGAGATCATTACCAAATCTTCTATGTGGGCTGGGACAAACAGACTAGAGTGCATCACTGTAGCATTCACATTGATATCAAGGGCGGGAAAATTTGGCTGCAATGGAATGCGACTGAAGATGATATTGCTGAAGATTTAGTCATAGCCGGAGTTCCCAAGGAGGACATTGTGTGGGGATTTCAGCCGCCGTTTATGCGAAAGTTTACTGGTTATGCAGTAGAATAGATCGCGAATCATGAAATATGCTTGCTACTTGTTGCTATTAATCTGTTTTTTCGGCGCCGCGCTTCCGGCTGAGGCTTCTGTATGCCGCAACTATCAAGGGCGCGAGATTTGCATTGTCGATATCAAGCGCAGTGCGAAAAACTACTGGGAATACAGGGTAATTCTGAGTGTTGATGGAGTCAAGCAGCCTCTGGAAGTCTACAATTGCCGCAGCCACAGTACAGTTAAGCAAGATGGCCGTGTTTTGGCGTTTGGACAAAACAACCCTGGTGAATTTGTCTGCCGTTTTTTTAATAAGAAATAGAAAAGTTCTTCAATTAACTCTTGTTTTTGTAATCAGATGTGGGAGCATCTCAGTTTTGCATTTACAGTGCGAGCGTCCCCGCTCGCGTGCTTGTAGAAGCACGCGAGCGGGGACGCTCGCACTACCATAAAAAATGCTTCTTGCAAAAGTGAGATGCTCCCTCAGATGTCTTATCTTGTAATGACTGTCTGTCTGTTTTTCTCTTCATTTTTCTTTTATCTTTTTTACGTGCGGTACTGGAAATGGCGGGATTGTATCGAGGCTGCTAATTCTAGCTGTATTACGCCAGATGGCGATGTTCTGATTGGAGGCGGTGCTTTTTGGATAGTTCCAGCAGTTGTGTTTTTCCTGTCTTTTGTTGTGCTTTTATGCTTGAATTTCTGGGGGAAATGTAGAGTTACAGAAAGCGATGATGATAATCAGAAATGAATCATTTTGTTTCCGGCTGTATCGGAATTATTTAACCGCAGAGGGCGCAGAGGACACAGAGAGAGAAGAGAGAAGTCAATAGTTCAGATGCTGTCGGATTTGATATCATCATTTAAATTGTATGTTTGGGACGGGCTAGAAGCCCATCCCACTAATGACAATTACAGCGGTACTTGTGTACATCCTAGGGTTAGAATTTGCCGTCAACTGCTGAGACGCAACGTTCGCAAATTACCGGATGTTCGATCGACTCTCCGACATGAGTAGAATAGTTCCAGCATCGATCGCACTTTTGGCCGTCTGCTTTAACTACACCAATCGCCAACTCTGGAGATTGGTAACTGTACGGCAATTCCTGCATCACTGCATTCGATTCTATCAGTTCCACTTCCGAAGTAATGAACAAGTAGCGCAGTTCGTCTACACCGTTGCTACCACTTGCAGAATGGTGGTGTACAGCTATTTCCGCAGGAATTTCTGCTTGGGGCGCGATCGCACTTAATTCTGCTGTCGGGATTTCAGGTATTTCTGCAAACACTTGTTCGACTGGGGCTGTTTGTGCGATCGCCTGTACTGGTACAAGGGCTGTCTCTACTGGAAGTGAAAGCACAATCTCCTGTGTTTCTACCAGTACCAGCGCCGTTGACTTTCCAAGCACATCTGCTGTCAGCGAATCAATTGTTTGTGCCATTTCTTGGCGGCTTTCTGCAAACAGCAAGTGACGGAAAGCAAACCAGATTGTAAACAAGATACCGATGACTTCAAACAAGTCACCCAGCAGCGGAATCTGATTCATTGTATCCAAAACCGCCAGGGTTACTCTACCCGTTATCACCACAGAAGCTAACAGCCCAAGTGTTACCAGCAATGTTTGGTATTCTGTGAAAAAGTTGCCGGCATAGTTAGGCAAATCCGCCACAAACTGGGCGCTTTTATCTAACATTTCCTGCAAATCTAAAGCAGATGCTTCTGGGGCAGAATATTCTACAATCTCAGAAGCTGCATCGCCCTTGGCGACAGTTTCTTCCTCAACATGAACTGTCTTTTCTGTCAAGACTTTGGCAACACTTGCTGCTTGTGATTCTTGTTTGTCTTGTACTGCTTTGGCTTTCTCGTCTTCTGCTAGTTGGATGGCTGCATTTTGCGATCGCACATAATCCATCAATCCTTCGCTGCTGGGATTCAAAGCTTGCAATTGCGCTCTTTTTGCGACATCGGGAACGTACAATAAAACCTTAGCTTCCAAAGAAGAACCGATCGCCTTTTCAGTCCTCGCCTGTTCCAAAACCTTGTTAACTTCGCCGCGTACTTGCCGTAAATACTGCCAGCGAGTCGCCAATTCTGGATTGTGCCATTTAGCATCTAGTTGCACCCAACCAGCCTCAAATACTGACTTGTACGGTGTTTGATAAGGAATGTACTGCCAAATATCCTCAGCCATGTGACACAACACAGGTGCGATCGCCCGTGCTAAATTTTCGACTGCGATCGCAATTACCGTCTGACAACTGCGGCGGCGGCGCGCATCTGTCGAACTGATGTAAAGTCGATCTTTGGCAACATCCAAGTAGAAATTAGACAAATCCACGGTACAGAAATTCTGAACTGTTTGGAAGAATCGGGAAAATTGGAAACTTTCAAAAGCTTCTTGAACTTCCGCAAAAACTTCGCCCATTCTGTGCAACATATAGCGATCGAGTTCCGGCAAATCCTCGAAAGCAACGGCATCTTTTGCCGGATCGAAGTCGTGCAAATTCCCCAGCAAAAACTTCGCTGTATTCCGAATCTTGCGGTAAACATCCGATTGCTGTTTGAGAATGTTTTTGCCCAAAGGCACGTCGGCGGAGTAGTCTACCGAAGACACCCACAATCGCAAAACATCGGCGCCATATTCCTTAATTACTAACGCCGGATCGACGACATTGCCTTCAGATTTGCTCATCTTACGGCCTTTTTCATCGAGTACAAAACCGTGAGTCAAAACTGTTTTGTAGGGAGCGACGCCGTTAGTTGCTACACTGGTAAGTAAGCTCGATTGAAACCAGCCGCGGTGTTGGTCTGAACCTTCCAAATAGATATCAGCAGGATAGTTTAATTCCGATCGCCCTTTCGCTACAGCAGCCCAGGAAGAACCCGAGTCAAACCACACATCCATCGTGTCTGTGCCCTTGCGGTAAGTGCGACCGTTGTTGCGGTATGATTCCGGTAGCAATTCGGCGATCGACATTTCCCACCAAGCATCGGAACCGATCTCGGCAAAAATAGCTTGCACGTGCGAGATCGTCTCTTCATTTAACAGAGGTTCGTTGGTTTCTTCGTCGTAAAACACGGGAATCGGCACGCCCCAAGTCCGCTGGCGAGAAATACACCAATCCGATCGATCGCTAACCATAGCCGTGATCCGATTTTCCCCTTGGGCGGGAATCCAATTCACACCGGAAATTGCCTTTAACGCTTCATCGCGGAACCCTTCAACGGATGCAAACCACTGTTCAGTCGCCCGAAAAATCGTCGGTTTTTTAGTCCGCCAATCGTAAGGATAGGAGTGAGGATAAGCTTCCTCTTTAATCAAACAATTTACTTCGGCAAGGGCATCAATGACTGCGGCATTGCCGTTTCCGAGGACATTTAAACCTGCAAACTGTCCAGCTTCGGCGGTGAAATTTCCGTTCTCATCGACGGGCGTTAAAACTGGCAAACCGCAGCGTTTTCCGACGATAAAGTCTTCTTGTCCGTGGCCGGGTGCAGTGTGCACCAATCCGGTTCCTGAGTCAGCGGTAATGTAGTCGCCACCGGCAACGATCGGGCTTTCGCGATCGAACAACGGGTGTTTGTAGGTGGAACCTTCTAAATCTTTACCTGGGAAGGTAGCCAGGATTTTTAATTCAGTATTCAAAGTTGCTGACAGTCGATCGACCGCATCGACAGCAACTAAGATAAATTGTTGTGCAATGTGGGAATTTGCCGGCGGTTCCACCACTGCATACATCAGTTCGGGATTAACTGCGATCGCCAAGTTAGCCGGAATCGTCCAGGGGGTAGTCGTCCAAATCGCCGCCCAGAGGCTCGGCATATAGCGCTTGAGCTTCGTTTGCAGGGATTTTGACAATTTTCTCACGTGAAAGCCGACGTAGATGCTGCGCGAGACGTGGCCTTCGGGATATTCTAATTCAGCTTCAGCGAGGGCTGTTTTCGAGCTCGGACTCCAGTGCACGGGTTTGAAGCCGCGGAAGATGTAGCCTTTGAGCACCATTTGACCGAAAACGCCGATTTGAGCCGCTTCGTATTCGGGTTTCAGGGTTAAATACGGGTGTTCCCAGTCGCCCCAAACGCCGTAGCGCTGAAAGGATGTGCGCTGCTGCGCCATTGTTTCCTGGGCGAAGGCGGAGGCTTTGCGGCGGAGATCGATCGGAGTAAGATTTAGCCGATCGTCCGACTTCATGTTTTGCAATACCTTAAGTTCGATCGGCAATCCGTGACAATCCCAACCGGGTACATAGCGGACTTTTTTACCGCGCAGCATTTGGTAGCGGTTGATAAAATCCTTGAGAATTTTGTTGAGGGCGTGGCCGATGTGGAGTTGTCCGTTAGCGTAGGGCGGGCCGTCGTGGAGGACGAACAAATCCCCTGGGTTATTGTGCGAAAGGCGATCGTATATTTCTTGATCTGCCCAAAATTGTTGCAATTCTGGTTCACGTTTGACGGCGTTGGCGCGCATATCAAACTTGGTTTTGGGCAAATTTACGGTGTCTTTGTAGGATTTTGCTTCCATTGTTCAGAAACGTTTTTTGTACTTAGTTGTTAGTAGTTAGCGGTTAACTGAGAGTTGATATCAAGTCCGATTAAATAATCATAATTAAGTTTGTAGTGAGGACTTCAGTCCTGTTTCGTCCTTGAAGGGCACACAACCAGATATTCTAGTATAAGCGATCGACCGCACATTCGCTCAAACCAAATCCGTAACATACCCTCTCCTCTCTAACTCTGCGCCCTCTGCGGCCTCTGTGGTTAAAAAATCATTCATAAATCCAGGTTACGCTACGGAGTCAGCCAACTGAACATTTGACCAACAGTCAGATTCAGGGCTTCAGCAAAAGCCGGGACAGGGATGCGATCGCGCCCCGTTGTTCAAACAGTGTTATGGTGCGATCGGCGATCGACCGCACATTCGCTCAAACCAAATCCGTAACATACCCTCTCCTCTCTAACTCTGCGCCCTCTGCGGCCTCTGTGGTAAAAAAAATCATTCATAAATCCAGATTACGCTACGGGGTCAGCCAACCGAGCATTTGACCAACAGTCCAGTCCCATAGGATTCTCGCGACTTAAAAACCAATACGCTTGGGTGAGAATTGCCATAGCGAGGAACGAAGCAATCGCAGTATCTATTCTTGACAGTTTTATCTCGATTATTTTAGCAATTTGTCAGGTATGTTAGCTAGCGGAGCGATCGTTTTTTTAACCGCAGATATCAGCGGATGAACACAGATGAACGCAGATGGAATTTCATCTGCGTTTATCTGCGTTTATCTGCGGTTAAAATTAGGTTTTCTTCTTCAACCCAAACCCAAATCAGTTACAGCGCCGACACTGCTAGAAGAAACCAACTTAGCGTATTTAGCCAAAACACCCTTAGTATACCGGGGTTTAGGAGCTTGCCAAAGAGCGCGCCGCCGCTCTAATTCTGCATCATCAACATTGAGCTGTAACAAGCGATTGTTAGCATCAATCGTAATTGAATCGCCCTCATTTACCAGAGCAATTGTGCCGCCAACTTGCGCCTCGGGTGCAACGTGACCGACAACCATGCCGTAGGTTCCGCCGGAAAAGCGACCGTCAGTAATTAACCCCACAGAATCGCCTAAACCTGCACCAATAATTGCCGAAGTTGGTGCTAGCATTTCGCGCATTCCCGGCCCGCCTTTGGGCCCTTCGTACCTGATGACAATGACATCTCCGGCTTGAATTTTGCCAGCCAAGATTGCAGCTAAACAATTTTCTTCCGATTCAAATACCCGCGCTGGGCCGGTGATTTGCGGTTTTTTAACACCTGTAATTTTAGCAACCGATCCTTCTGTTGCCAGATTTCCCCGGAGAATTGCTAAATGTCCTTGGGCGTACATCGGATTGTCAAGAGGGCGGATGACATCTTGATCGGCGCGGGGTTCGCTGGGAATATCTGCTAGGGATTCGGCAATTGTTTTACCTGTAATTGTCAGCGCATCTCCATGCAGCAAACCGCGTTCCAAAAGCATTTTCATTACTAGAGGAATGCCGCCGGCTTTGTGCAAATCGGTTGCTACGTATTTGCCGCTTGGTTTGAGATCGCACAATACGGGTACTTTGGCTCTAATTGTTTCAAAATCGTCGAGGCACAACTCAACGCCGATCGCATTTGAAATGGCCAACAAATGCAGCACCGCATTCGTTGAACCGCCGATCGCCATAATTACCGCGATCGCATTTTCAAAGGCCGCTCGTGTTAAAATTTGGCTGGGTAACAACTGTTTGCGAATTGCTTCGACCAAAACTCTTGCAGATTCCGCAGCGCTGTCGGCTTTTTCAGCATCCTCAGCAGCCATTGTCGAAGAATAGGGCAAACTCATCCCCATAGCTTCAAAAGCGCTGGACATCGTATTTGCCGTGTACATTCCGCCGCAAGCACCAGCGCCGGGACAAGCTTTTTGTTCCACTGCGTTGAGCTCTGTTTCGTCAATTTTGCCGGCGCTGAATTGACCGACTGCTTCAAAAACGCTGACGACAGTTAAATCGCGTCCGTTGTGGTGTCCCGGTTTGATCGTGCCACCGTAGACAAAAATAGCAGGAATGTTCATGCGGGCGATCGCAATCATCGCCCCCGGCATATTCTTATCGCAACCGCCCACAGCCAGCAACCCATCCATACTCTGGCCATTGCAAACCGTTTCAATCGAATCTGCAATCACATCTCTCGACACCAGAGAATATTTCATCCCTTCGGTTCCCATCGAGATTCCGTCGCTGATCGTAATCGTACCGAACATTTGCGGCATCGCACCGGCTTCTTTTGCACCCGCAACTGCCCGCAAAGCGAGGTCATTCAATCCCATATTGCAGGGCGTAATCGTGCTGTAGCCGTTGGCAATGCCCACAATGGGCTTAGTGAAATCGCCGTCGCCAAAACCGACGGCGCGCAGCATGGCGCGGTTGGGCGAACGCTGCACGCCCCCAGTCACCGCTTGGCTTCTTAAATTCTCAGGCATTCTCAAACTTCCTTTGTCTGTTGTTTCAGTTGTCTGTTTTTCTGATATCTTGACTCTATTTTTAATTCTCTCAGAATCGCTGACCTTTAGGAGACCGTCTAGAATAGATTCGCACAGCAGTGCCAAAATTCTACAGATACTGAAGCGTACAGGGTGAATACCGTGGTTATCTGGGATGATGTGTAAAACCGATCACTCTAACGTTTGAAACAAAAATTGCGAGGCGAATGACATGGAGGCCGATCGAATTCTGAGGCAATATGCGGCCGGAGAAAGAACTTTTCGAGAGATTAACCTCGCGGGAGCCGACTTAAAAGGGGCAAACCTCAGCGAGGCTAATTTTACCCGAGCGAATTTCCAAAACGCAAACCTCAAAGGCGCTAACCTAACGGGAGCGAACTTGCGCGAGGTGAAATTGGGTGGGGTGGACATGACGGAAGCCAACCTCACCGAAGCCAATCTCATCGGTACCGATTTGACCCGCGCCAATCTCAGCGGGGCTAACCTGGTGGGAGCAAACCTCCGCGGCTCAATGGCGAGAGAAGTCAACATGACTAAGGCAAATTTGACGGAAGCAAATTTGACAGAAGCCAACTTTACCGAAGCGAATTTGTTTGCGGCTAACTTAACCGAAGCTAGTATGATTCGCACTAATTTGATGAAGGCCAATTTGAGTTGGTCAACTCTCAAAGCTGTAAACCTGACAAATGCTATCCTCAGCGATTCGCTTTTAGAAAGAGCCAATCTGACTCAGGCAATTCTCAGTGGGGCGATGCTGAGCAGGGCCAACCTGACTGGTGCAGACTTGCGTCAAGTCACGATGGTTGGAGCTAATCTCAGCGAAGCTAATCTGAGCAATGCTAATTTGAGAGTTGCCAATATGAGTTGGTCAACTCTGCGCGGTGCTAACTTGAGCGGTGCTAATTTGTACCGGGCGAAGCTGTGTTGGTCTAATTTGAGCGGGGCTGTTTTGGTGGAAGCTGTTTTGATTGATGCTAATCTCAATCGAACTAACTTCCGCGATGCAGATTTGAGGCGGGCAATTATGCCTGACGGGGCTACTAATGACTCTCAATAATCTTGAGTTGTGAGTATTGATTAATGTTATTGGTTATTGGTTATTGGTTATTAGCAGCCCCAAGCGAGTAACAAACAACAAATAACAAATAACAAATAACTAATGACTATTAACTAATGACTGTTAGCGAATTATTGATTCTGGGTGCTGCCGGACTGTTTGCCGGTATTCTAGCTGGTTTTTTGGGTATCGGCGGCGGTACGGTGCTCGTGCCGTTGTTGGTGGCTCTCAAGTATGCTCCGGTGCAAGCGGTTGCTACTAGCGGTTTGTCGATCGTAATTACGGCTCTTTCTGGCAGCATCCAGAATTGGCGCATGGGCTATCTCAACTTGAGTCAAGTCGCAGGCATCGGATTTCCCGCCGTCATCACAGCACAAATTGGTGCTTATTTGGCGGGGATATTTCCTCCTTATTTGCTGTTAGTTACTTTTGGGTTGTTGCTGTGGCTGAATATTTATTTGATTGAAGTTCGCAAGCGCCTGACTGCTAAGAAAGTGGAAGAAGAAGGGGAAGGGGAAGACACGAAAGAATCTGGCTCAATTCCCAATTCCCAATTACCCATTACCAATTCCCAATTACCCATTACCAATCACCAATTACCCAACAATTCAAGTATTCTATTTAATCCAACTTTTGCTAAAATTGCGACTGGCAGTGCTGCCGGTTTATTGGCAGGTTTGTTCGGTGTAGGCGGTGGTGTGATTATGGTTCCCTTGCAAATTTTGCTGTTAGGGGAAAGCATTAAAAAGGCAATTCAAACGAGTTTGGGCGTCATCGTGATTACGGCAATTTCGGCGACGGCGGGACACGCGGCGCGCGGGAATGTTTTGTGGGTTGTGGGGTTGATTCTTGGGTGTGGCGGTTTGTTGGGCGCGCAAATCAGCACCAGGTTTTTGCCGAGATTGTCCGATCGCACTATTAGTTTAGCCTTTCGATCGCTCTTAGCAATTTTATCAATCTATATTTTCTGGCAAGCTTGGCAAAAATTTCGTTATTAGTTATTAGTTATTTGTTATTAGTTATTTGCAAGGGTTAGATAGTCTCCGCTATCAGACTATAAAATTAGTTCGTAGTGAGGACTTTAGTCCTCATAAATCAAGGACTAAAGTCCTCACTAAAAACATTTTTTCTTATCGGTAATTGAGCGGATCTGAGATTACTTGCGATCGGTTATTGGCAGCAAAGCCACAAGACAAGGCAAATAACAAACAACCAATAACAAACAACCAATAACCAATAACCAATGACTACTGACTGAGTTTCTTGACGGCGCGAGTCAAGCGCAGCAAATAAGGCTTGACAATTTCTTGATTTTGTCGCTGCAACTCGGAAACTTGCTCCTGCAAGTGCTGAATTTCGGTTTGCAGCGTCGCTGTATCTATTGTCGGTCGATCGAGCAAATCCTGCAATTGCTTCAGAGAACCTTGGATTCGATCCAAGTCTACTTCGTTCGATCGCTCCTGCAACTCTGCTGTAATAGTTCTAACCTCAGTTAACTTCTCGTCTAGCAACAAAAATCGGACGTTGACATTTTCCCAATCATGCTCTCTGAGGGCGCTATTTTCCAGAATGCGGAGTTTTTCCTGCAAATCCGACAGGATGCTGTAGAGTTCTTGAGAATCGGCAGGAAGTGCCTGCGCTTGGCGTTCGAGTGCGGCTACCGCAGCTTGTATGTCGGCGATGGCGCCGGATTCCAAAATACCGAGTTTTTGTTTTAAGTCGGAGACGGTAGAATCAAGTTTGGTAAGTTCTCCAGGTAGTTTCTGAACTTGCTGCGATCGAGCTTCTGCGGAGGCCTGTACCTCTGCGATGGCAGAATTTGCCTTTTGTTGAATTTTTTGCTCAAAACGCTGGCGATTGGCGAGATTCAGCGAGAGTGCTGCGGTTAGCGGGGCGGCAGCGTAGAGAATTTGCCCCGACAATCCCGCAGCAATGGTACCAATCGCTGAACCGGCAATAGAGGCGTATTCTGCCAATTCTAGCCAATCCTGCTGGTTTGGGGAAATTCTCATCGTGGGGAATGATGCGTCTTCGATCTTCTGCATAGCCTTTTAGTCGTAGTCTGATAGATTGCGATACCGACATGATAAGAGCGATCGGCAAATAAATCAGGGCTATTTTTGACACTCCCCACGGCTGTCGCCGGGGGATTCTCCAAGCCGAACTTGGAAGGGATAGGCAAATATCCCCCTAGACCCTTCAAATCAACTACCAATACTAGAGGTGTTGCAGTTGGGCTTACTTTTAGTTTTTCTTTTGCTTTGGGAGTCCATCACAAGCCAGATAGGTACGCTCCTCAACCTGCCATTATTTGCCCTTTCTAAGTATTCCGGTTCTAGCCGGATATCTGAGTTGCCGGGATTTCTCCGTACTAGGATGATTCAACGCGCAGACGGTTATTCATACTCACCCAATTACATTACCATGCTTAGTCCCCAAATACAATATTTACTGGCGGTTAAAACCGCAGACCGACTAATCCCCACGTCTCAAGCCGGGGGCTTGCGTCTAGTTTTCTGGTCAAAATTTCGGGATTATCATATTTCTATCGGCAGCTCTGCTGAATAATTTTTGCTTTCAACACGGCCAGTCTCAGGTAAAATTCAGGATATGTCGATCGCCTAAAACTTAACCGACAACCGTTAACCGCCGTCTGTCAGGAGTATACAGAAAATGGGTCTCAAGATTATTGAAAGCTACGATAGCAGTTTTGTCCTGGAACCGGATGCTAAAGCCGCACTCTTCCATTCACTAACAGGTGAAAGCTTTCTCCAACAAATAGCGATGCAATTGCAGTGCTCGCGGATTGAGTTTGCCGAGTTACTTTTTCAGCCAGTCCCTTACAGCAGCGAGACGCCCAAGGGAATGCCTGCGGAATTTGAAAAGTATCACGAATCGATCGATTTTGCGATCGTCAACGTCCCGCCTAATTTCATGTTTCAAGCCAAAATATTTAAACCCAGCCGCCTCTGTGCCATTTATCGCGTTTTCCAAAGTTAGCTAAAGGCTAGTTAATCTGTGGTTTAATCTAAAATCTAAAATCTAAAATCTAAAATCGGATGACAGAAGACATTCAGCCTCTCGCCAGCTTACAATTCATACCATACATTGACTCCGAAGGGAAACTGCCTGAATTTGTCCAGGGTAAAATCGGCGTCTATGCGATTTTCGACAACGATAAAATGCTGCAATTTGTCGGCTATTCTCGGGATACTTACCTCAGCCTCAAACAGCATTTAGTACGCCAACCCGAACATTGCTACTGGCTAAAAGTCCAAACTATCGACAAGCCCAGCCGCACTATTCTAGAAAGCATCCGAGCGAGTTGGATTGCCGAAAACGGTTCCCAGCCCCAGGGCAATGGTACCGATGCTACCAAGTGGAACGATCCCATCGATACCAAAACTGTCATGACTTCGCAAGAAGTAGCAAATTATGAAGGTATAGTCGCCGATGAACTTGCCAAAGATAAATTGTTGAAAAATGTAGCGCGCCGCGTAGAAAATGAAATTTTAGCGCTGCTCAAATCTCGCGGTGTAACTGAAGAAATCCGGTTTAATCCCAAGCTAAAAACTAGCGGCTTGCTGGATTTGAAGTAAATATGCTCTCAGGTTAATTCTCCACAATAAACCCTGTTTGTAGTGAGGAATTCAGTCCTCTCTTTAAGGACTAAAGTCCTCACTACGAACCTTTTTGTAGTGAGGAATTAACTTTTTATCTAAGGACTAAAGTCCTCACTACGAACCTTTTTGTAGTGAGGAATTAACTTTTTTATCTAAGGACTAAAGTCCTCACTACGAACCTTTTTGTAATGAGGAATTAACTTTTTTATCTAAGGACTAAAGCCCTGACTGCGAACTTATAACATTTTAAGATTTATAGCAACCGCCACATCGGGTGCGGACACAAATAACCTAATGAATAGAGCCGATATCCGTCAAGCAGAAATGATTTGATTCCCGTACTGTCAACTGTCAACTGTCAACTGTCAACTGTCAACTGCTATAACAGATATCGGAATCTGCAAAATGAACTCTGTCCCCCCGCCGGGAGCAGAAATACAACTGATTTTACCTCCATGTTTTTCTACTATAATATCGTGACTGATTGCCAAGCCCAATCCAGTACCCCGGCCGACAGGCTTGGTAGTAAAAAATGGGTCAAATATCCGGTGGCGCACTGCCTCGCAAATCCCGCAACCGTTATCGGCAATTAAAATCATAACGGACTGAAACTTTTGAGTTGCCAAGTTTGAATTTGGATTGTACAACGCAGGTTCTGAATCTGAACTTACTGAAGTGCTGATGGTAATTTTTCGGGGATAAGGTTGAGATTCCAGCGCATCAATAGCATTGATTAGCAGATTCATAAATACCTGATTTAATAGACTGGCATAACAGGTGATTTTTGGCAGTTTACTGTAGTGTTTTCTCACTTCAATCTCACCGATATTGTTGGCTCCTTTGAGGCGGTGTTGCAAAATAACTAAAGTATTGTCAATGCCTTCATGAATATCCACTGGCTTGCACTTTTCTTGGCCCAGGCGGGAGAAGTTGCGAAAAGACAGCACAATCTCGCTAATTCGAGAAGTACCTTCTTTCATCGAACTTAGCAGTTTTGGATAATCATCTGCAATGAATTCGGGTTGAATTTTTTCCAATTCGCCGACAATTTCTGCCACGGGATGCGGGTAGTAATGTCGGTATAATTTTATGAGGCGAACCAAGTCTTGTGCATAGTCAGCAGCCATAGTAATATTGCCGGAGATAAAGTTGACTGGATTGTTGATTTCGTGAGCAATCCCTGCGGCTAGTTGCCCTAAAGAAGCCATTTTTTCCTTCTGTATTAACTGAGATTGAGTCTTCTTGAGTTCAGTTAAAGTTTCTTCGAGTTGCTGCGCGTAGGATTGTGTTTGCTGCAACAACTGGCGCTGCAAGAGTTGATTTGAGACGCGCGCCAAAACTTCTTGTTCTTGAAAAGGTTTTGTGATATAATCTACACCGCCAACTTCAAAGGCTTTGACTTTATCTAACACTTCATTTAAAGCGCTGATAAAAATGACGGGAATGTCTTTGGTGGTGGCAGAAGCTTTTAAAATTTCGCAGACTTTGTAGCCGTCCATACTGGGCATCATGATGTCCAGCAAAATCAAGTCAGGAGGTGTTGATTCGATCGACCTTAGGGCTAGTTGACCGTCGGGTGCAGTGCGTGTTTTGTAGCCATGCCTCGATAGTATTTTAGCTAGAAGGTGCAAATTATTCGGAACATCATCAACAATTAAAATATTCCCTTTTAAGACGGGAGTTGCTTCGTAATTCATATCTAGTCTGGTAAAATAACCTTTGTAGGTTTGTAGTGAGGACTTTAGTCCTCAAAGTTTGATGAGGACTAAAGTCCTCACTACGAACCCGATCTAATATCATTTTTATTTGGTTGAGGGACGGATGAGAGCTAGTATTTGATTGAACTGAAACTCGTTAGCTAAGGCGGCGAGAGCGGTAGCTAATGGGTCATTTCGATCGCGAATTTGCTCTATTTGACTGAGAATCAGCTCTAAATCGCACTCAATAGTGGCTTTTTCTAAAGCTGTCAGCCAATCCGTTGGTAAAGCTGCAACGTTTTCTGGAGTCGGAGCCTCGATTTGAGTTGGCTCCGGCACACTCTCCGGTTCATCGTAAATGTAACGCACTCCGAGATGTTTGTGGAGGGTGGCAAAGATGTCTGTCTCTCGAAAGGGTTTGTGGATAAAGTCATCCCAATTATTTGATACAGTAACGGTTCGGGCTTCCTCGGCGTTGGCGGCACTCACGGCAATAATGACGGTAGTTTTACCTTTAACGGTGGCTTTAATGCGTTGCGTGGCTTCACCTCCATCCATTACGGGCATCCACATATCCATAAAAATTAAGTCCGGCTCAAAACTCGTCCACACTTCAATGGCTTCTACACCATTACAGGCTTCTTTGAGCTCAAAGTCAAAGGTTGCAAGGATTTTGAGCAGTAGTTGGCGGTTGTCCTCGCGATCGTCCACAATCAATATACGATAGCGCGGTTGGTTGGATTCTAGGGCGATCGCCCGACGCGACGGCTGTACCAGTTCAATCGCCGCCGCCTCAACTGCGCTGACGGGGATATCAAAGGCGAAGGTGGTCCCGTGTCCTACTTTACTGCGTACAGTAATGATGTCGCCCATCAGCTTGACAAAGTGTTGGCTGATGGCCAGCCCCAAACCGGTTCCCTGCTGAGATGTTTTTCCTGTTTTGGTTTGGACAAAGGCTTGAAAAAGCTGGTCTAACTCATCGGGAGTCATGCCGCAGCCTGTATCTTCTATTTCAAAATGTAATTTGTAATTGATTGGTAATTGCTGATTTTCCTGTTCAATTACCGAACTTACTCTTACTGCAATGCCTCCTTCCTTCGTAAACTTAATAGCGTTAGAAAGCAGATTAATTAAAACTTGGCGCAACTTAACTTGATCGGCGTGCAAATATTCTGGAATATTCCTAGAGTAGCTAAATATTAACTCCAATTGTTGCTCGCGCGCCTGAAGTTGGAACATCTCTTCCACCTCGTTTAGCAGTCTGCTTAATTGAAAGTCTGTTGGGTTGAGTGTAATGCGTCCTGCCTCTATTTTGGCTAAATCTAATATTTGATTGATCAGAGTTAGCAAGTGTTCTCCGCTGCGGTTGATGATGCCGATATTTTCCTGTTGTTCGCGGTTGAGGTTGGCGGATCGCTGCATCAATTGGGAGAATCCCAGAATTGAGTTAAGAGGGGTGCGTAATTCGTGGCTCATGTTGGCCAAAAAAGTGCTTTTCGCGAGGTTGGCTGCTTCTGCTGCTAAGGCGGCTTGTTGGAGCTGTACGGCTTGCTGTTGAGTGGCTTCGAGTAATTGAGCTTGTTGTAAAGCGACTTCGAGTTGAGTGCTAATTTGCAGCGCGATATTGATTTCTGCTGCGCGCCAAGTGCGGGGCCCAGAATTTTGATAGCTGGCGAGCAAACCCCAAAGTTGACTGCCGCAGAATATGGGGCAAATAATGTAGGCTCTGGCTTGAAATTGCTCTAACACTTCCACGTAACAAGGAGTAAATCCAGCAGTGTATATGTCTTCAACCATGCGGTAACAAACACCTATATCGTAGATACCGCCTTGATTTTTTTGTAGGTAGGTATCTCGTACTCCTTCACCGCAGGCTTGTAAGTTTGTCGCCGCACAGCGAAAGTCGGTGGCGAGATTGTTTGGTAAATTAAGTTCGTCCAATTGTTGTATCACAGATATCCAGCCCTCCCCCATTGACTCGGCAACAAATTCGCCACTCCAATCTGGATTAAAACGATAGATAGCGACTCGATCGCATTTGAGTGTTTCTCGCAATTCTGAGGTTGTGGTTTGGAATATGGTATCAATATCTAAGGACTGACGGATGCGATCGATCGATCGCCCGATTGCTTGTTCCCGCTGGGCGCTTTCTCGCAAAGCTGCCTCGGCTTGTTTGTAAGCGGTAATATCCAAGACAGTGCCAAACCAACGGAGCAACTGCCCTTTTTTATCAAAAACGGGTTTCCCTCTGACTTCCATGTAAGTGAGCGAGCCATCTCTGCGGATCAGGCGCAGAGCGAGTTCAAAGCTTTTTTTACTGATCGATCGCTCCTGAAGCATTGTTAGATAGGGCGATCGATCTTCGGGATGAAAACGATCGACTAATTCTGGGGTTGCTACGGGTTTTTGAGTCGGTTCGATCTCGAACATACGATAGAGTTCTTCACTCCAAGTGCTTGTTGCTTGGCCTATATCGTATTCCCAACTGCCAATCCTGGCAATTTTTTGGGCTTCCAGCAGTCGGGCTTCGGCCAACTGGCGATCGCTAATGTCCCTGGCTACCCAAACCACAGAGCGATCGGACAATGGCGAAATTTTAGCAGCAAACCAAACTTCTTGGTTGTTAATCTGCATCCTGTAATCAAAATTTATAGTTTGCTGGGTTTCTAATGCCTCTTGAACTTGAGTGAAATAAATGTCTTGGGAACTCTCACTAAAAATTTGTTCGAGGATAGAGTCGAGCTGCTCTGTCTGAGTGTAGTCTTGAAAAATTCCCCTAGTTGGTATAACTTGAATTGTTTTTTCTGGCAATTCTAAAATTAGTATAATATCTGCAATTGACTCAAATATTTTTAGAATTCTTTGAGTAGAACTGTCAAGTTTTTGTTCTATCAATTTGCGTTCGGCAACTTCCTCATGTAATAGTTCGTTAGCACGAGCTAGGTCAGCAGTACGTTCTGCAACTTTGGTGGCTAAAGTGCTATTGTAGTCAGTTAATAGTTTTTCAGATTGTTTGCGCCCTGAGATGTCACTAAAAGCATTGATGGCATAAATAATCTTGCCGCCTGCATCGAAAACTGGTGTGGCGCGCACCTCAAGCTTAATAATTTCCCCATCTCGATGAATTTCTAAATCCTCAACAAGTACCGTTTCACCCCGCAGCGCTCGGAAGGCAGGAATTTTTTCAGTTGGACAAAGCTGGTTTTGGTGGTAGATTTGATAAACTTCTGCCATTTTTTCTAAAGTCGCATCGGGAATATTTTGTACGCCGCTCAAACGCTTGGCAGTTTCGTTTAAGTAGACGACTTTACCCGAGGCATCGTGGATAGATATCCCGGCTGGTATGGCTTCTAAAAATTGCTTGAGTTGGCTCTCGCTTTGCGCTAAAGCTTCTGTTAAAGATTTTTGTTCGGAAAAAGCCTGTTGCAGTTGCTCTGCCATCAGATTGAAGGAATTGGTGAGGTCTCCGAGTTCATCGAAGCGTCTAATTTCTAAAGGTTGATGCCATTCTCCTTTTCCTAGATTTTTGGCGGCGGTATTCAAGCGCAGAATTGGCTTTATTACCCAACGGGCAGTCAACAATCCGATCGCGATCGCCAACACCAGCGTACCGACGCACAACCCCAATGTATTGCGGGTATTCGCTTCAATGCGAGCCATGAAATCCGACTCTGGTACCACCACCACAATCAACCAATCCAAGCCATAGGCATCTCCATAAGGAGCGACGCTGACAAACTGCCGAGATCCATTACTCGTCATGGTAAATTGCTGAGCTCTATCCAGCGAACTTAAGTTGGTAAAGCGGTTGGTGAGTTGCCGAGCAATGTCTCGGGTGCGGGTATCCTGGCTGTTGGTGGCTAGCAATCGCGTGGGTGGCTGTTTTTCTTGCTTGACAAAGGGTGTTTCTAGGGTGGATGTAGCAACCAGATTGCCCGATCGCTCCATAATAAAAGTCTGTCCCGATTTAGAGAAGTAGAGGCGATCGAGAAAACTGCTAATTGCCGACAGCGCATAATTTGAAGTAAAAACCCCCCGCCATTCGCCAGCATCCTTGATGGGAGACACCGCAAAAATTCCTAACGTCGGCATAGCGTTGAAAACAACAATTGGCGACCAAGTTTGTTTGTTGGAGGCTTTGGCCTGGCGAAACCAAACTGTTTCGCGGTTATCCATAGGGATGCTATAGAGCAGTTTTAGGGGATTGCCTTTGGAGTCAACCGAGTAGTATTGCATTTTACCCAAGTCGGTACTTTTCATACTGCAAAAAAAACGCGTACCGATTGAGAATTTCTCCCCTGTCTCTTTTGTGACTTGTTGCACAAATTCCTCGCTCATCAGGCGCCCGTACCCAATTTGTTCTCCTCGCTCATTGACAAAAAAGCTCGATTGCAGAGCGGGGTTGAAGATTATTTGCTGCCAAAGTTGTTGTCGCAGTTGCTGAGTGTTGTTGAGGTTCAGCATTCCTTGTTCTACTGCTAGACGGTTGGCTGCTACGGCATTCTGGGGGGCGTTGAGGTAGTTGCTGAGCCGATCGCCAATTCGCTCTCCTACTTGTTCCATTAACTGCTGTGCTAGATCCTCGACGGATTCCCGGCTGCTTTTGAAAGAAAGATAACCCACTAGCCCGACAGCGCTGACTGTTAGCAACACAAAGGGAACAATCAGAACTGTTCGCAGGCGAGGTTTGCTGAAAATTTCGGCGGCTGCTGGGTGGTTGAGGGGATAAATCGGCATGGCGCGATCGAGGAGTTGGGCTGGCGATCGAATTTTAACTTTTGCAGTCTTCTGCGAGGTTAATTTCTAGGTATGTAGTTGCGCTTAAGCGCTCTTGATTTAGGTATGTAGTTGCGCTTAAGCGCTCTTGATTTAGGTATGTAGTTGCGCTTAAGCGCTCTTGATT
>NZ_JAEQCE010000205.1:0-1343 GCF_020738665.1 Microcoleus sp. PH2017_08_TRC_O_A | reverse complement strand
CCGTTACATAAATCCTACCCAAAGTTACTCAAGATTGGACAATATTGGACTTTGAGCTTCGTTTACTTCCTGCTTCATCCTGGTAGTGTCGGCACTCACCAGTCCGCAGGCTAACCCCGTCTAACTGACGGTTTTTGACAAATTAATCGCTGCGTTCAAATCGCGGTCAACAACAATACCACAATGACTGCATTCAAACACTCGTTCAGAAAGAGAGAGTGTTTCTTTTTTAGTTCCACAATTAGAACAAGTTTTTGAGCTGGGAAACCAACGGTCAACAACTACCAACTTTGAACCGTACAACTCGCATTTGTAGGTTAACTGTCTGCGAAACTCAAAGAAGCCCATATCGGCAACAGATGCAGCTAGCTTGTGCAACGCCATCATTCCGCTTACGTTCAAGTCTTCTATGACAATTACACCGTGGTTTTTGGCAAGTAATGTCGTTAGTTTGTGCAACGTATCTTGACGGATGTTAGCTATCTTTCTATGCAGTCTAGCTATCTTGACTTGTGCTTTTTGACCATTGCTCGAACCGATGACTTTATGGCGACTCAACCATTGCATCCTTGAGAGTATGTCGCGATATTTTTTGTAGGATTTAGCACCGATAACTACTTCACCTGTTGATAGAGTAGCCAATGCTTTAATACCGAGGTCAACGCCTACAATGCTTGTTTGGCATGATTCTTGCTGTTCTACATCAAACCTGAAACTGATAAACCACCTGTCGGCAATACGGGATATCGCGCAAGACTTAGTTGATACTTGTGGTAGCCTTTCATAAGTCTTGAGGACGCCAATTACGGGAACTTGGATTTTGTTAACCCCGCAGATTTTGACTGTTCCTTCTAATGTGAAAGAATCTCGCCTTCCTTTTTTCTTAAACTTCGGTACACCAGCAGTCTTTTTAAAACATCGTTTCCATGCATCTCGCAATGCCATTAATGCCTGTTGTGGTGTAGATTTACTGCACTCGTAATACCAAGCATTCTCCGACTTCACCATAGCTACTAACAATTTATGCAAGTCAATAGCTGTGGGAAATTTGAGCTTTTCGTTGGGATTGGCTTGGTTGTGACCAAGAATATTTTTGGTCAGCCACAAACCCCAATTCCAAGCATGACGCGCCACTCCGCAATGCTTAGCTAAAAGTATGCGCTGCCGACTATTTAGTTTCAATTCGGTTTTGAATCCGAGTAACATGGCAGTCCTTTAATCCCTTCTCGCGCAGGCTTGTGACATATTCCAACCTTAGCAGAACTTGCGAGTGAAAAAGCTACCCACAATTGAGCAACAATGGGTAGATTTGTCCAAGAATCAAGTTACAGTTTCTAGCCCCC
>NZ_JAEQCE010000089.1:0-35385 GCF_020738665.1 Microcoleus sp. PH2017_08_TRC_O_A | reverse complement strand
CGGAGGCGGACTTTGTATGTGTAGAAGCGATTTCAATCGCCGATTCAATCGCCGATCGATGGAGGGTAACGAACCCGAATTTGGTATTACCAATCCTCATGGGGTAAGGACATAAATTGCATCTTTGCCAAGACTGGATCTAGTTCAGAGGATTCTTCAGAATAGACTTGATTTAGTTTGCTCAAAATTCGATCGCGGTTATGTCGCCTTACATAAGCCTGCAATGCTTTTGTATAAAGCTCACTGCGTGATAATCCTAACTGATTAGCCAAAGCCTCGGCTTCTTCAAAAACTAAATCTGGAAGTGAAATTGCAGTTTTCATAGTTTCCCCTGCTATCACGGTGACATCATAATATTGATTATACCACAGAAGAACGACCTCAATCTACTCTCTAAAACTTGCCATCAGAATAGCTATGAAATTTAAACGTTTTGGAAAATACCCGATCGCATTTATGTTAGTGTTGCTATGTGCGATCGGTCTGCACCATCCCATATTTGTCCGCGCAACGGAGTCGCCACAAGTGCAAATTACTCAACCAGAATCAAACCAGATCGCACCTGAAAGCGTTTTCATGAGTCAACTTCCTAGTTGGGCGCGACTTGTTGACATTCGCACCGTCAATCGCAACATTCGTCTTGATATCCGCTACGCCACTACTAACAATTTCTTGAAACGAAAACTTTATACAGTAGCAAAATGTGCTTTGAGAAGTTCTGTTGCTCAAAAATTAGCCCTAGTTCAAACAGATTTAGAAAAAATCGGATTGGGTTTGAAAGTTTACGATTGCTACAGGCCTTTTTCTGTGACTAAGCAAATGTGGGAGTTTTTGCCAGATCCGAACTATGTTGCTAATCCTGTTAGGGGTTCGCGACACAATCGCGGTGCGGCAGTGGATTTGACTTTAGTCGATCGCACTGGCAAAGAATTAGAGATGCCAACGCCCTATGACGATTTTACCAAAAAAGCTCACAGAGATTACAACGGTGGCAGCGCTCAATCTCGGAAAAATCGTCAAACGCTTGAAGATGCGATGAAAAAACAGGGATTTATCGGGATAAGCACAGAATGGTGGCACTTTGATTCGGAAGATTGGCAGAAATTTGCGATTTTAGATGTGTCGCTTTCTGAAATTCCTTAATTAGCTAAGACGGCGGTTAAAACCGCGTCTACACAAACTAAGACGGCGGTTAAAACCGCGTCTACACAAAGGAAGTCCGCCTCCGCGGACTGAAGAAGCTAACGTAATTTTCACCGCCCACTCTTCAACCGGCGTCCGGCTTGTTTTGTCTGTATAGACGCGGTTTCAACCGCCCGGTATTCTTGGGAATTTATCGGACTCGCACATAAAATTCGTATTCATAGCCACGGAAATTTGAGTCTAGTTGAAATGTGTAATTTCCAGTAACAGGGATTTTGCCCGTCCACTCAGTTTTCTTGCCTTGTGTATTCGGATCTTCTACTAAAAGTTTGCCACTAGGAGTGATAATTTGTGGGAAAACATCTTTCCGATTCTTAACCGTCATTGTTTGATTTTTAGCAGCCCGAATCTTGTAAGAATGAGTTCCACCGCCGATAATTCGACCTTTGACTATCGCTTCATCTCCCCCAGTCAAAAAATTAATCTGCTGGTTGACATTAGAACAACTGCTTTCGGTGCGATTTTTGGCAATCCAACCGGGCGGTTCGGTAATTCGCAGCCAACCATTTTGTTCTTCTGCGATGGAAACAAAGGTATTATTTTTCAGTTTTCCTACTATTTTGCTGTCGTTTACTTGCGGGTGCGATCGCACATTCAGCGGTGGATTCGGATCGCTAACTACAGCCATACTGATTTTACAGCCGGAATTGGGCGGTGTGACAACTACTGGGGCAACTTTTTGCTGCGAGAATCCAGCGATTAGCGGTGGTTGAAGTGCGGCACTTTTGGCTGGTTGAGGTTGAGATTTGGGGGCTTCCGCAGGCTGGGTTTCTACTTGCAGAGGTTCTGCTGGTTCAGATTCGGGGTTGTTCGCCGGAAGGAGTGAAATCTCGTTTCTGACTGCTGCTGGGGATTCTGGAAGGGCTACATTGGATTGTTGAATCGCACCCGACTGTATAGTTGCAGCAGCTACACCCACGGCTGTGGCTAGCCCTGCTAAGCCTGTAATGATGATTTGAGTAGAAGTAAATGGCATAAAAACCTCCTCTGTATTTATACTGATATTTTTGGTTGCGGAATTGACGCGATCGCCAGTCAAGTTATAGGGAAAATACGTAATTAGGCGGATTTATCAAGATTTTTCCGGGAAATTCCGGGCGACCACCATTGGATTTATAGTGAAAATACTTAATCAGGGCTCATCTTTCCGGATGAGTTCCTAAAATTTAACATTCATGATTGTCACAATAATTTTAGTCCGTCTATACTTGACACCTGTGGTGATGCTACTGTTGCTCTGAGCCAATTGTGCTCAACTCTAGCAACGTAAGCATCCAGCGCGAGGTGCAGTAGACCTCTTGCAAAAGTCCTTTTAATCAAATTTTGGGACGGGCTAGAAGCCCATCCCACAAGAAAAAAGATTTTTGTGGGATGGCTTTGAGCAGCGTCCTAACTATTTTTGCAAGAAGTCTAGTTTATTAGTTGTCATGTCAAGATTTATTCCTTTCCAATTACAACCACCTCGCGATCGACTGCTTTCGGAGGTGAAGCAGGAAGCCGAAGCCGGCCGATCGCAATCCTTGCATACTGCTGTGCTGGCTAACCTCAGCCAAGATTCGCAGCCTGTCGGTGTTAGCCGCTGTTGGGATGTGGAAGTGAAAGCGGGAAATCGTCCAAGTTTTCGGCTTCCAGCCAAAGCTAGCATTTCTCAAGTGTTCGATCGCACCAACGGCAAATTAGTCATTTTGGGAGCGACGGGTGCCGGCAAAACCACGACGCTGCTAGAATTGGCTCTGGTGTTAGTTTCGCGCGCCGAACAAGATCCTAATTTACCAATACCCGTGCTGTTTGAACTGAGATCGTGGAAAGCAGAATCTGGGGCGATCGCAGATTGGTTAATTGTTCAGCTTCAGTACAAATACGGCATCTCAACCACTGTAGGCAAAAAATGGCTGGCCGAACAAAAATTGCTACCTCTCCTCGACGGTTTGGACGAAGTAGAAACCCACCGCCAAGATAGCTGCATTCAAGCAATCAATCAGTTTCTTGAAAGCGAATTTCAACCCAAACATTTAGTCGCGTGCAGCAGTTTTGAAGCTTACAAAAACTGCCAGAGTAGATTTAAACTGCAAGCAGCAGTTTTGCTGAAACCTCTGAGCGAAACTCAAATTCAAAATTATCTCCTAGAAGCCAGAAGCCGCGAACTTTGGTACAGCATAGAGAAGGAGCCGGAGTTGTTAAAATTAGCAAAAGCTCCCTTATTATTGAGCATGATGGCTTTGGCTTACGATGATATTTTAATTGAATCTTGGAAGCGGATCACTTCCACAGAAGAACAGCGCAAATATCTGTTAACTGCTTACATCCGCCACCAAATGACTGGGGAAGTCAAGCAGTATCCCAGAGGAAAGGAACTGCGGCCAGAACAAATTCGCCGCTGGCTGGGATGGTTGGCGAGAAAGATGGAACAGCAAGGAATTCAAGAATTTTACCTCGATCGCATCTCGTCGAGTTGGCTGCAAACAGGCGAGGAACAGCGCAAGTATCAGTTTGGAGTTAAGCTGTTGGGCGGGCTGATTTGGGTATTTTTGGGAGTAATCGCCACCCTAGTCTCCGGCTCGATTTGGGGATTGATTGCGGGTGCTGTGGCTGCGGTAATTAGTGCTGTGTTGCCGCCAATTCCGGCGATTGATAGTTTGATATTGCGCCTCGTGCTGTGGTCTAGCGGTCATATTCCTTGGGATTACCAGCGTTTTCTGGATGCTGCGGGCGATCGACTGTTACTGCAAAAAACGGGCGATCGACGTTATCGATTTATTCACGATTTGTTGCAGAAGCATTTTGCTGAGATATAAATGTAGTAGCTTGACAAAAACAAATATAATAGATGTAACTGTGAAGGAGAGCTAAATACCCGAGCGCTAAATATTCGACAAGCAAAAGGAAACTAAAACTCAATGACTGTAAAATTCATTCTGAGTGAATACGTCGATCGAGCAATGACTGAGGCTATGTATGACAAACTTGAAGATCGTAGCTTTGTCGGCAAAATTCCTGTTTGCAAGGGAGTCATCGCCTTTGGCTCAACTTTAAAAGAGTGTCAAAATGAGTTGCGATCCACTTTGGAAGACTGGATTTTGCTAGGGTTAAAATTGCGACACCGTTTGCCCGTAATTGACAATATTGATTTAAATCAGGAGCCTAGCCTTGAGCCGTTGGACACCTTGTAAGCGTCGAGAATTTATCCAGAAATTACAAGAGCTAGGCTTAGCTGACCCTTTTTCTGGAAGCAAGCACCAGTTTATGATTTATCATGAGTATCGCTTAACTATTCCTTCTAATGACGAGTATTCTGTTCCTCAGTTACGGATGATGATTCGAGAGGTTGAGGAGATTATAGATAGGCAAATTACTCTAGAACAATGGAATAGCTTGTGAACTAGCACACACTAATCCTGATTCAAAAAAAATTATGGTATTTTTGCCATCTTAAATACCTGTTCCGCAGTAAATTCTAGTCCATCAAAAAGTGGATCTTTTAATAGAGTATCTCCCATATAAGTCTGCGGTGCTGCATCGGGGTAAAAAACTGTAATACTTCTAGCCTTGCTATCAACTACCCAAACCCGCAATACCTTAGCATCCAAATAATTTCTCGCTTTCGCAGCTAACTGACCGAAAGTTTGTTCTGGTGAAATAATTTCTATGACTAATTCCGGGACGACAGGACAGGCTTCATCTTGATTCCAGTCTGGAGATAAGCGTTCTTGACATACTCCCCGGCGTAAACGCACTCTTGATTCTAAGGTCAAACAGCAATTGCAGGCAAAACCTGTCTAACATAGCCTAACTTAGCGGTCGATGCCCCAACCGCACAAATATTTTTAGCAGCATTTTCATCTCGTCCATTCACAGATTGACAAGATGGACAACGCCATTCTCTTACCGATAAATCTAGACTTTCTAAAACATGACCACAGGCAGAACAGGTTTTGCTAGATGGATACCATCTATCTATAAAAACGATCGCTTTTCCTTTTTTCTGAGCCACCCATTCTAAAATCTGGAGAAACTCTCCAAAGGCTAAGTCTGATATTTTCCTGCCCCAAAGACGTTGCATTCCTTTCAAGTTCAAGGTCTCAAAACACAAAATGTCAAATCTATCTGTGAGGTGATGGGCTAGTTTCCAGAACCAGTCAGTACGACGATTTGAAACATCTTCATACTGACGAACTAAGTTCTTTCTAGCTTTCTCTCGATGATTTGACCCTTTAACTTTTCTTGAATGTTGGCGACTGGCTTGCTTGAGCTTGTTTAGGGATTGCTTGAGGAATTGAGGGGATTCAATTTGGGTTCCATCGGAAATAGTCAGGAAGGTTTTTAAGCCAAAATCAAATCCAGCAATTCTACTCGTCTCGGATTTGATTTTGGGTTCTCTTATTTCTGGGTCCACAACCACCATCATAAAGAGTTCACCTAGAGGCGATCGCTTGATAGTTAAGGTTTTAACGGTTCCTTCTATTTCCCTGGAATTCCAATACTGATAAACCTGATTTCCAATCCTAACTCTGTTGCCTAAGAGAAATTTGTATCCGGCTTGCTTTAGAGTAAAAGATTTGTATCTTCTAACTTTCTTGAATCCCGGCGGTCTTACTCCCTTTTTATTGTGCTTAAAGAATAGTTGATAGGCTTTCTCGATGCGTTGACAGATATCCTGAACGGCCTGAGAGCCTAGTCGTTGCCAGAAAGGTTTACGCTTCCGTAGTTTAGCTATATGAGCTTGAAGTTTAGAGCAGTTTAAGTGTTTTCCCCACATTCTGTAGTACCTTTTATGTAGGGCAATACAGTGGTTATAGATCACTCCGGCGGCGTTAATTGACCGCTTGAGAAATCTATTCCGCTTATGTTGATACAGCTTAAACTTCAGGGTTTTCATGTTGGCATTTTATCGCGGATTCAGGAGAATCCCAAGAAAAATTAAGAAAAGTTAAGAAAAAGCCGTCCTAGAAGGACGGGGCTTTAGACCCAATTTCTCGGTAAGAAACATATAAAAAATCTGGGACTGGAACCCAATCTCGCCCCATTCTGGTTAATTTAACTGCCCATTCTACACCAATTTCTCCCCGTTCTTCACCCCACTGTTCGAGAATTTTTATCAGGCTTCTGGTGAGGCGAGAATGAAATTTTTTCGGTGACATCTTCGGTACTGCTTGATTGTCAACAAGTTCGTAGGTTATATCTCCTTCTCCTTCGGGGAGACTGAGAAACTCTTCCAGAGTTAGTTCAGTTTTTGTCTGGAACATAATATTCCTCTGCTGTGAGCGGGGGAATTCCCGCCTGTCTAGTTAACTTAAATATTGATTGACATAATACAAATATTATGATATATGTTGGCCAAATCTCCAGTCTTAACTGCCAAATGTACGATCGCATCCTCACCGACACCCCCAAAAGGTTAAGATTCTAATCTGACCTCCTGCAATCATTGCTTCACCTCCTATGGCAGAAACCCTATTGTTCAACGCCCTCCGCGAGGCGCTAGACGAAGAAATGGCCCGCGACTCCTCTGTATTCGTACTCGGCGAAGACGTAGGTCAATACGGTGGTTCCTATAAAGTCACCAAAGACCTCTACGAAAAATATGGCGAGCTCCGAGTCCTCGATACCCCGATCGCCGAAAATAGCTTTACAGGCATGGCAGTAGGCGCAGCAATGACGGGATTGCGGCCGATCATCGAAGGCATGAACATGGGCTTTTTGCTCCTCGCCTTCAACCAAATCTCCAACAACGCCGGAATGCTGCGCTACACCTCCGGCGGCAACTTCAAAATGCCGATGGTAATTCGCGGCCCAGGCGGCGTGGGCCGACAACTCGGCGCCGAACACTCCCAGCGGTTAGAAGCCTATTTCCAAGCAGTACCGGGTTTGAAAATTGTCGCCTGTTCGACTCCCTACAACGCCAAAGGACTCTTAAAATCAGCAATCCGCGACGATAACCCGGTGCTGTTTTTCGAGCACGTTTTGCTTTACAACCTTAAGGAAAATTTGCCAGAAACAGAATATTTAGTGCCGTTAGATAAAGCGGAAATTGTGCGATCGGGCAAAGATGTCACCATCTTGACATATTCGCGGATGCGCCACCACGTCCTGCAAGCCTTGCCGGCACTCATGAAAGAAGGTTTCGATCCAGAAGTAATCGACCTAATTTCTCTCAAACCCCTCGACATGGACACCATCGGCGAATCTATTCGCAAAACTCACAAAGTAATTATTGTAGAGGAGTGCATGAAAACCGGAGGCATCGGCGCTGAATTAATTGCCTCAATTTGCGATCGATATTTTGACGAACTTGACGCACCAGTTTTGCGGCTGTCTTCACAAGATATTCCCACACCTTACAACGGTAATTTGGAAAGATTGACAATTGTCCAGCCAAACCAAATTGTCGAAGCTGTCCAAAAAATGGTAGGTTTGCGAGTATAAATAGTCAGTTGACAGTTGATAGTTGACAGTTGATAGTTGACAGTTGATAGCTGCCCTTACCAATTACCAATTGCGAATTACCAATTACCACTGCCAACTAATTACTGTCCCTGGTAAACTGCCAACTACCTCAACCGTGCAGGAATCCACAGTCTCACCAACTGTCAACTGTCAACTGTCAACTACTATAAGTATGCAAAAACAACGTTCATTATTAGCCCTAATTTTTGTTTTGATCGTAGCCGCTATTACTGTGATAGCAACAATTCCGACGCGGCTGGGATTAGACTTGCAAGGAGGATCGCAACTCACAATTCAGGTGAAAACTACCAAAGATATCCCGAAAATTGAAGAGCGGGATCTAGAAGCAGTGAGGCGAATTATCGAAAACCGAGTTAATGGTTTGGGAGTCTCCGAATCAGTTGTACAAACCGTAGGCAGCGATCAAATTCTGGTTCAGTTGCCTGGAGTAAGCGATCCGCAACAAGCGGAACGGGTACTCGGCGGTACGGCACAGCTAGATTTTCGGCGCGAGACACCGCAAGAAGGAGCTTTTTTGAAGGTTAGGAAAGAGGAACTTGCTGGAATGCTGGGAAAGCAGCAGGAGTTGCAGGCAAAAGGAGATGCTAAGGCGATCGCAGACAACCAAGCTGCGATCGACAAAAAGAATCAGGACATTAAACAGCTTACCGCCAACCTTTACGAACGTACCGAGATCACCGGCAAAAACCTCAAAGATGCTTTCGCCACATCCAATTCCTTAGGCAACACCTATGCTGTAGCGCTACGGTTCGATACTGAGGGGGCCCAAAAGTTTGCCGAATTGACCAAAAGCATTGCTGGTACAAACCTCACCCTAGGCATTTTTGTAGATAACGAACTCATTAGTGCTGCGACTGTTAGCGATCAGTACAAACAAACAGGTATCACAGGCGGTAATGTCGAAATTTCGGGCAACTTTACAGCACAGAAGGCTAATGACTTGGCGGTGCAATTGCGCGGCGGTGCTTTGCCCGTGCCTGTCGTAATTATTGAAAACCGCACAGTAGGTGCCAGCTTGGGACGAGACAGCATTCAAAGCAGTATTAATGCAGGCATCGGTGGCTTGACTTTAGTCTTGATTTTCATGGTTGGCTACTATCGACTCCCCGGCGTAATTGCCAATATTGCTCTGTTAATTTATGCTTTGTTAACTTGGGCCGCTTTCGTGCTGTTGGGGGTGACATTAACGTTGCCAGGAATTGCTGGTTTTGTGCTCAGCATCGGGATGGCCGTGGATGCTAACGTGTTGATTTTTGAGCGCACGCGGGAAGAGTTGCGGGCGGGGAAGACGCTTTATCGATCGGTAGAATCAGGTTTTTACCGCGCTTTTTCCAGCATTTTAGACGGCAACGTAACTACACTGATTGCTTGTGCTGCTTTGTTCTGGTTGGGGGCTGGTTTAGTCAAAGGGTTTGCTGTAACGCTGGCCTTGGGCGTCGCAGTGAGTATGTTTACTGCTCTTACTTGCAGTCGCACTCTAATGTTGGTAGTCTTGGGCTTTCCCAAATTACGCAAACCCGAGTGGTTTTGTCCCGGTTTGTCGAAAACAGTTAATAGCTAATAGCTAGTAGGTAATGGGTAATGGGTAATTGGTAATCGATAAGATTGGCTAAGTAAAAATTGCTAAAAATCAGTTGTAAATTAATTCGCAATTCGCAATTACCAATTTCCAACTCGCAATTACCGATTACCGATTACCGATTACCGATTCCCAATTCCCAATTCCCAATTCCCGCGAAATTATGCAATTCAGTGTTATCAAACAGCGATCGATCTGGTGGAGTCTTTCCGCCGCTATAATCCTTGCAGGTATAGTGTCGATGGCGATTTCTTGGACTCGTCCCGACATCCGCGCACCGCTGCGCCCCAGTTTGGACTTTATCGGCGGCACTCGGCTGCAATTTGAACTCGACTGCACGAAACCGGAAAATTGTAAACCCATCGATATTGCTGCTGTCCGCCAAGTCCTCGACACCCAAGGTTTGGCCGGCAGCAGCATTCAAGTTATCGGCAAAGAACAGCGCGGTTTGTCCCTGCGGACTAAAACTTTGGATGTCGAACAGCGGACTAAGTTGCAAACAGCTTTGAGCGATAAAATAGGCGCTTTTGCTCCTCAATCTATTCAAATTGATACGGTTGGCCCTACTCTCGGCAAACAGTTATTTACTTCCGGCTTGCTAGCTTTGTTCCTTTCTTTTGCTGGCATTACTCTTTATCTGACGTTCCGGTTTCAGTTAGATTATGCCTTTTTTGCTTTTGTTGCTTTGTTTCACGATGTCTTAATTACCCTGGGCATTTTCTCAATGTTGGGTTTGGCTATAGGAGTGGAAGTTGACAGTTTATTTGTGGTTGCGCTCTTGACAATTATCGGTTTTTCTGTTAACGATACAGTGGTAATTTACGATCGCGTGCGGGAAGTAATCAAGCTAAATCCCGGACAGTCGATCGATCAAATTGTCGATGATGCCGTCATGCAGACTCTGGGAAGGTCAATTAACACGACCATGACGACGCTGCTGACCTTGTTTTCCATCTTTTTGTTTGGCGGCGAAACCCTCAAATACTTTGCTTTAGCCTTGATTGTCGGCTTTATTGCTGGTGCATATTCCAGTATTTTCATTGCTAGCACGCTGCTAGCTTGGTGGCGCAGTCGTACAGGCAAATCCATCGCCGTCCCCGCAGAAGGAATTAACCCATCAGAAGAAGTTTAACGATTGTTGGTCATCAGTCATTAGCGATCGAGCTGTTGACTGGTGTTATTGTAACCGCGCCAAGACGGTTAGGACGTTCTCGCGTTGCAATTTCCCCATGCGGTCGATTGCAACTTCGGTCTTCCTTCTTCCTTCTTCCTTCTTCCTTCTTCCTTCTGCCATGACTAATGACCCAAATTTTCAAATTGAAGTCCAAAGGCTTCACAAACTAACAGTTTACGGCCGCTGGTTAACTGTGATATTGCTGTGGATTAGCGTCGGTTCTTTGAGCATTTGGAGTTTGCGTCACGAAATCGATTTGTGGTTAGAAAACTTTACTTGGGCGGCGGTGCGCTACGGTTTATATTTTCACCGCTGGCCCACTCTCGGTTTGGGTATATGTTTGGCGATGACTTTAGCAGTGCTAACTTGGCACAGTCGCAACATTGTGCGAGGATTGCCCCTGCGGGAAAAACAGGGTTTGGAACAACAAGTGCGCCGCATTCGCCAACAGGGGCCGAGTCATGTTTTGTGGAAGTGGGTTTGCAAAGGTAGTCCGTAGTCAGTTGACAGTTGACAGTTGACAGTTGACAGTTGACAGTTGACAGTTGTCATGAGTGCTGTCCCCGCTCGCTTTCGAGCTAGTGCTGTCCCCGATCGCGAACAGCAGTCATCAGGCAAACCGAGGTAACATATGTGGTGGGGAAAACTGTTGAAGTGGAATCTCGATCGCAAATTCAGTTCCTTTTTCCGGTTCGGAAAAGCACTTCAATTCGCCACCGTGCTGATTGACAACAATTTCATAGCTAATTGACAATCCCAAGCCCGTTCCTTTGCCCACAGGCTTTGTGGTAAAGAAAGGGTCAAACAACCGCTTCCGAACATCTTCTGTCATCCCCGGGCCGTTGTCAGAAATCTTAATTATTACCTTTTTGCCCTCGACTAACTCCGTGCGAATCAGAATCGCAGGCATCAGATGGCTAGAATTAGAAATTGAAGATTGAGTGTTTGTACGGGAATTATTTTGATCGCCTGCTTGCGAATTTTTCTGGGTTTTCCCATCGACATTTTCGTGTTTGTTCCACTCAACAAGAGCGTAAATGGCATTAACCAAAATATTCATAAATACCTGATTTAGCTGTCCGGGATAGCACTGCACCAGCGGCAATTTGCTATATTCTTTGTGAATTGCGATCGCCTCCAGTCCTGGTTTCCCTTTAAGCTGGCTTTGCAAAAGCATAATTGTGTTGTTGATACCGTCGTGAATGTTGACCTGCTTCATTTGGGCTTCGTCTAACCTGCAAAAATTCCGCAGCGACAAAACGATATCGCGCACCCTTTCTGCACCTTGCTGCATTGAATCAAACACTTTGGGTAAGTCTTCCAGCAAATAATCGAGTTCGATGTTTTCTGATTCCGCTTCAATTTCTGGGATAGATTCGGGACAGTGCTGCCGGTACAGAGAAAGCATCCGCATTAAACCTTCGGTATACTCTTTAGCGTGGTGCAAATTGCTGTAGATAAAGCCGATGGGATTGTTGATTTCGTGAGCAACTCCTGCTACTAACTGCCCCAAGGAAGACATTTTCTCTGTTTGAATTAGTTGAGTTTGAGTGCGCTGAAGTTCCAGGAGGGCAAGTTCGAGCTGTTGGGCTTGATGTCTCAATTGTGCTTGGGATTCCCGCATCGCCACGGTTGCTAACTCGTGAATCTGCAACTGAGAAAGCAGTAGTTGGTGAACGTCTAAAAGTTGGTAATTGTCCGGCTCTACCTGAACTACAATGGGTTCGTGGATCAGTTCGGGCGATCGCTCTAGAGACTGCCGTACTGCCTTCATAATAGAGGTTTTGCGATCGAGAACCAAGATATCAGTTTTAGTAAAGCGGTACAGGATGAACAAAGGCTGTTGAGAAAATAACTCCAAGCTGTAGGGGCGACTCATGTGTTCAAAAAAACGTCGGCGCGAAATCATCCCTGCAAACTTTCCTTTCTCAGTAATGATGATGCCGGGAAGTAAAGGATTAGATTGAAAAATTTTAGTAACTTCGCCACCCAGACACTCTGACTCCAGGAGAAAGTTGTACAGGGTTAATTCCTCTAGAGTCGATCGCAAACCGAGCGGCGATTTCAGGGGACTTACCCCATCAGTTTCATACACTGCTCCCTCCTTTGGTAATTGGCAGTTGCTGTTGGCTGCTGGAGTATTGCGTACTATTTGCACTGCTTTTTCTACTCTTTTGATAGCTTGGCAATCAACTCTACTCGGCTCGCTCCAATCGAGTTAATTTAGCATGATTTTTTTCTTTAATCGTGCTGTTGTCACCCGAAACGATATAGCAGGTTAGATTAATTTAACAGTAGATACCTTTGCAACCTGACTACTTAGTAAGTTTAATCTATCCCAAATTCTACTAACCAGAATCTAGCACTTATCACTAGCTTGAATGTTTCATAACATGAATTTGGTTCAGATTGATAGACATCCGCGATCTGGGCGAGGACATTTGCTATTACCCCTTACCTAAAATTATATGACAATCCAGAAAAGAGTAGCGACAAATCTGGAGCCGATCGCCCGCCCTGACAATTCAACCGCAACCTGTTTCTGCTAATTGGCACAAAATGTCAATTGTCAGTTTTTTCGCACAAATGCCGATCGCTCTCAACACCCGGATTGTATTGCAGGTAGTCTCCTAGCCAGCGACAGCCGACGGCGAGCAATGTGTCAAGTTCGGCACCTTCTACTTTAGCAGGATCGAGACTCCAAAGCTTCACCGACCCATCTTTCCCGGCAGATGCTAAAGTTTTGCGATCGGCACTAAAACTCACACTCCACACATCCGCTTGATGTGCCCTAAAAGTTTGCAGCAAAGTCCCGTCGCGGCGCCAAAGTCTCACATTGCCGTCAGTGCTGCCCCCTGCCAGCAACTTGCTGTCTTTACTCCAACTGACATTACCCAAAGCTGCTGTAGAATCGAGAGTTTTGAGCAACTTGCCGTCAGTATTCCAAACTTTCACCTTCCAATCGTGACTAGCTGAAGCAATCCTCTCACCGTCTGGCGAGAAATTGCAGCCCCACACTTCATCTCCGTGTCCCAAAAGAGTTTTCTCAAGTCGAAACAGTGTTTTTCCAGTGCGTTTCCAAAGTTTGACAGTTCGATCTTGACTGGTGGAAGCCAACATATTACCATCGGGACTGAACCTGACTGATGTAACAGGTCTAGTATGTCCTTTTAAAGTATGCAGCAAAACACCGCCTGCATTCCAAATTTTAATAGTTTTATCCGAACTTGCAGTAGCAATTAGTTGAGAATCATGGCTAAAACTTGCACTCCAAACTAAATCTTGATGTCCTTTCAAAACTTGCTGCAAAGTTCCGTCGCGGCGCCAAATTCTGACAGTTTTGTCAAAACTTGTAGAAGCAACTAACTGACTGTCAGGACTAAAAACTACCTCAGTAATTGACTCGGTGTGTCCAGGCAAACTCAAAATTAACTTACCGTTAGGCTGAAAGAAATTCACCAACAATTCGTCAGTCGCACTCACAATCAACTTGCCATCCGGGCTGAAATTAGCCGTGTGTCCCTTAAGCAAACGATTGCGTTCTCTAACTGCATTTACCGTTCGGTGCAGTATATTTAGTGTCTGTGCTTTCAGCGTTGGGGAAACTTCTATCTCTCGCATTTTTTTGCCAGCACTGACTGCTGCGATTAAAGCTCCTAGCTGATCGTAGCTTAGGGAAATATCGGCGGTAGAATTGAGTGCTTCTATGTGGGTAATTATTGCTTGTTTTTTTTGATTTTCAGCTTTCTGGGCTACTCGCTGCACCTGCACGAGCACGCTACCAGAGATAGCAGAAATTACAGCGAGTGCAAACAAACTAAATTGGACTGTTCGCTTGGCTTTTTGCTGAGCTTTAGTCAAAACTAAATTTGCTTCGGTTAATATTTGCGAAGCTGCTTTTTCTAGTTCCAAAGCTCTTTGAACTTCCAGATTTTCTTGTTCTTGGCTAGCCGAGAGGAATTGATAATCGCGATCGCTCAAACTTTTGTCAGCCGCCCAGATTAAGGCTTCTGCGAGAGCTCTGCCTTGCAGCAAGCGGGAAGCGTCTGTGTGGTTGGAGGCTTCCCAAGCGCAGATAGACTCGGAGTAAGGCAGGAGCTTTGCTAATTCTTGGTGTATCCATTCCCGATTAAAAACAGACGCATAAATTTGGTTGTAAACTCTCAGTTTTCCTCCATCTTGGACGATTAAACCTGACAGTAAAAGTTCCATTTTTTGGGAACTGTATTTAGCTAAATTATATTGAGCAATCGACTCTTTTGCGGTATTTTTTGCGCCGTTTGGCAGAGTCATATCTGCTAAGATTTGTTGGTAAAGTCCTAGCAAACGGCCGATGCGCTCTTGATTTCTCAGGAGGCGATCGCGAATTGTCTTGAGATGTTCGGGTTCGTCTTGAAATTCCCAGTTTTCTACGGTGCTAGACTGCACTAATTCGGCAATAAATAATTGACAGTTGGCTGGGCTATGGCAATCGCGGCTGGTTTCTGCTGCTAACTTCTGGGCAGTTAATTGACAAAGTTTTTGAGTAAGGAATGGCTGTCCTCCAGTCCAAGCTAAGATTTCTTTGAGAATTTCGTGGGAATTATCGATTTTTTCTGGCCATCCTCTGACTAAAGGTGTGGCTTCGGCAAGATCGAATCCTTTGAGTTCAATGGCGCGGCCGATATTAAACGGAGTTCGGGTTTTGTCAGAGATCAAATCTTGAGGAGTCGCTACTCCAAATAAGGCAAAAGTCAGGCGGTTGTATTCGGGATTTTCGGCGCGTTTGTTGTAGCAGCCGCGCACCCAGGCAAAAAAGTCGTCGCTGGAGAAGTTCAGGGAGAGAATGCTGTCAATTTCGTCGATAAAAATTACGATATTGCGATCGATCGCCGGAAGCAATACTTGTTCGATAAATTCATTTAATCTGACGGCTGGTGGCAAGTCTTCTCGATCGCGCCACCAAGTCTTGACATTCATTTTAATTTTAAAGCTATTGGCGAGAGTGGCTGTAAAACCCGCGTACCACTGGACGGGAGTTATTTGAGCCGTGCCAATTCCTGTGATGTCAACAATTGAGCAGGCAATATTTTCTGCTTGTAAGCGGCGCGCTGTTTGCACCCGCAGACTCGATTTTCCCATTTGTCGGGAGGTGAGCACGTAGCAAAAATTACCTGCTTTTAACGATTCGTAAAGTTCGCTATCTGCTGCTCTGGTGACGTAGGTAAGAGCATTCGCCTGCAAACTGCCACCAACTTGATATGCAAATTCTGTCGCTGCCAAATCGGACACGGGAAATAAAGGGGAAGCAGAAGGAAGAAATTCTATTTTAGCCGACTTTGCGCCAAGCTCAACTTCAATTTGAGATAATTGGTTTGGTTTCGATAATATTTCGATCATAATTACTACTGCTTCCCCTTTATTTTAAGCAATTCTCATTAGAAACTCTAGGATGTTCATGGGAGGAACCTCGGGAGGCCGGGTTTTGTGGGGCGATCGCAGTGACTTGGATAAAAATGACTGTTGAGGAAAGTAAGCGAGGATTTCCATGTGCGGTTTGCCGAACTAGATGTGTTAAATCTATACACGGCGGGGCGATCGCACTTTCAGTACAATGTCAGTATTTCAACCTCTACATCCGCTGAGTCTGAATATACAAGGTGTGAAAGTAGCTCTAATCCTGTGGCTGTCTACATTTGAGGCTTTTCACGGGTGTGGCGGTAGGAGGCTCAGAGGTAGACAGTTAGCGTATTGGCACAAGCAGAGAGGGAGGGAGAGAGGGGGGGCAAGAGGTGAGGCGAGAAACCGGGTTTCTACGATTTTTTTCGTTGAGTTACCAGAAATCTTCGTAGAAACCCGGTTTCTGAAGTCATGGTGGGGGGCGAGAAACCGGGTTTCTACGATTTTTTTCGTTGAGTTACCAGAAATCTTCGTAGAAACCCGGTTTCTGAGTTTATTACGTAAATGCCTTAATATCACCCAAAAGTATGATTGATGGATAAAAAGTTGCGTGTTATTATTCTAAATAATTCTATACAAAAATACTTTTACCGAAAAGGAGAACAAAAAATGGACACACCTACAGATCGCGTACAAGAACCTGTCGGGGCAAGAGAACTCGAATCAATACCTGTATCGGGAAAAGTTTCTGCCGAAAAAGTTACTGAAGTTCAATTTGACGCGACTCCTTTAGAAACCCCTACTTATACTCAGGACAAAGTTAGCGTCGAGGAGTTGAAGATTAACGGCGACGATTTGGTTGCTAAAGTTAAAGAGCTGATTCACGAAGGGAGTATCCGCCGCCTGATTATCAAAAATGAAGAGGGACGGATTTTAGTAGAAGTTCCTCTGACGGTGGGAGTAGTCGGCGGAGTCATCAGCGCGACTTTGTTTCCAGTGATTGCAGCAGTAGGAGCGATCGGTGCATTAGTCGCTCACATGACGATTATAATTGAAAGAAAAGAATAATAATAACTCAGTCGCGATTACTGCTAATATCCGGTTAATTTCGCGCGATCGAGCTTGTTTCTTGTGAGGACTAAAGTCCTCTTTTTTTGAATCAGGACTTACGCAAAAAGTGTTTTTATGGTGGAATTATAGCGCAATACCGTTCAGTTAAGCCAGATCCCCCCTAGCCCCCCTTCCCAAGGGGGGGACAAGAAGTTGCTCAAAGTCCCCCTTTTTAAGGGGGATTTAGGGGGATCTCCTCGGAGTAAACAGTTAACCCAAGCGTATTGAATTATAGCGGTAAGGTGCACGAGGTGCAGAGCGCACCTTACCAAAATTAGGTTGTGCGTAAGTCCTGATTTTGCCAACATATGCTAAGAAACTGTTTGGTGAGCTAGCTTAACTGTTCCTAAAGCCGTCTTCCTGCTGTCAAAGAGTTTCATAACCCCGGAGGAGATGGTATCGATGACATCGGGAGCGCAGTAAGACAGAAACTCTTCCGACGAAATGTGACCGGCAAAGAATTCTTGAGCTTTCTTCAAAAAGTTTTCGGTTTCTGCAAAGCCGATAGATTTGATAATAAACGTAGCCACGGGGGAGTTTTTAATATCATAGGGAGATTCTTGATTACGTCCTATTGCTAACAAATCTAAAACCTCTTTTTCCAACTGACTTTCTAAGGGGTAAGCGATTTGTCTGTTGGGCAAGTAATCTTCCAAAACCGATGTTTTAAATCCTGGTGCGCGCAATTCTCCCATCATTGTCGAAAGCGGAATGTCGCGCCCCAAACGGTAGGAAAGAGCTTCTAAAATTGCGATCGTAATTAGTTTGATACCCAGATAAAGTTTGGCGACTGCGATATTTTTTCTAGTTTGGGCAATCATGTGAGCGTAGGTTTCATTGTCCGGTTCTTGCATAAACTGCTGAAAAACCAGTTCTGGTTTGAGGAAGTTTAAAAATCCTTCCATCTTTTGCAGAGATTTGCGATATCCGCCCACGGTATAGGAATTGACATTGCTCAATTCGTGGTTGGTTTCTGGCATCAAGTTCCAGGTATTGTCTAAGAAATTAGAGGAATTTGGAGAGGCAAAATTCTCTACATCCCGATTGGCTAACCTGACCGAACGCTTGACAATTTCTGCTGTTTCGGCATCAGTCCATCCGAAATTCAAATCGCGATTTACACTTACCAAGCGCTGGTGCAAAAGTTCGATCGCACTCAAACCGCTGGCCGAAATCGGACGAAAAGGAATCGTAGCTTCGATGCAAGCGGCAATTTCGGCGATCGTACTTGCAGGCAAAAAAGGCTCCAAAGATTTGGCAGCAATCACGGCACTCAAGAATTCGTTCTGGCCGGCAAACGGAGAGAGAATCTTGCCTGGAACAAACCCAAAGACAGAGGCCACCAGGTGATACATGGCATCGTCGGGTAGTTCGGTTCGATCTCTAATCACTAACTGCGATCGCACTTCTTGGACAAAAGGACAAAGGGCGCTGCTGATATTGAAACTTACGCCCTGATCGACTTGGACGTACACGAGGTCGTGAAACAGCGCAGCCAGTACCTCGATCGGATCGACTGACCCTCCGACCTCAAAAATGTGTTCCGACGTGTGAAAGTAGCGCCAAGGCCCCCTCATCGTTTGAATGATGAGCTCTGCTATCTGCTCCAGCTTCGGAATGTCTACTCGACCTCCCAATTGCTCGATCGACGCTACCAAAGCATCCAGACACCGTTTTTGTTCTCCGAAAAGCTCCATTTACGCACCTCCACTACATTCCCTGATTGTCTTGGGCTTGATTGAATGGTATCAAAACGCGCTGCGATCGTGCCATCGCTCGTGAGTGAAAACTTGTTTTTGTCAGAAGTCCGATCGGGGGGTAAAAGCCAGAGGGGAATACAGGGAGAGAGGGAGAGAGCGCCAGAAGAGAATTAAAAATTAAAAATTTGCCGCGATTCTGGGAACTAAAAGGTTCTGTATCATCAATAACATTAGATTTGAGCGGATACCATTTTAGATTTTAGATTGTGGATTGAAAAATTGCAGGATTGAAAAATTGCAGGATTGAAAAATTGCAGGATTGGGAATGACTTATGACTATCGGGGTTTGGATCGCCGACAAAGCAAAAGCAGTTGCATTTTTTTTAACAATAGTGAGTTTACAACCGCCCGATCGCTAAATCTCAAAAAAACGCGGTTTTTCTCAATCTGGGTCGATCGACTTCTAGGGAAGCAGAAACCTGGTTGTAGCCCGCACGCGCCAGCGATCGAGCGATGTTCAGCTTTTAGACAGAGGTAAACACCCGTGCGATCGCTGCAAGATTAACTAGGAACTGAGCAATTTGGGAGACTAGGTGGCGTGAAATTCGTGTCCGACCCGCGAATAACAGTCAAAATCCGCAAAATGAACGAGCGGGTGCGGTGGCAAGAAAAGTCGATCGCCGATCGGGGAATTGACCAAACTAAGATGGTTTTGGACGATCGAACCGATGACTGTCCTGAATTTTCATTTTTAGTCGCAGGCGACAGCGGCACCGGCAACCACCGCGGCCACAACCCGCAGCGGCAGGTTGCCGAGTTGATGCTGCGGGAACGCCAAAGTTGCCGTTTTGCTCTGCATACGGGCGATGTAGTTTATCTGGTGGGTTCGAGTGAATATTACTTGCAAAACTTTATTCGCCCCTACCGAGAGTTTATCGTCGGCGGCGAGCAACCATCTCGGATTGCTTACGATCGCATGGTGTTCAACTTTCCGTTTTTGCCCGTACCGGGAAACCACGACTACTACGACTTGCCGATATTCTACGGAATTCTCTCTGCGACTGCTTTGCCGCTGCGGAGGCTGCTGGGTTCCAAGTTAGATCTCGATGTCGGCTGGCACGGTTCGGAGATCGGAAATGCCTACGCCAAAGCCTTTCTCGACTACCTGAGGGCTCACAAATTGCCGGGAGAGCTCGATCGCCACCTAGACGCCCACTACACCGCTCACAGCAGCACCGGCCGCTGCATCCGCTACCAACCAGGACGCTTTACCCGCTTACCCAACCGCTATTACACGTTCCGCAGCGGCGGCATCGACTTCTTCGCCCTCGACTCCAACACCTTTAACGAACCGTTGCCGATCCCAAAAACCAAAGAGGGCGAGATTCGCCGCCAAAATTTGGAACTCGACCGGCAAAAGTTGGAACAAGAAAAATTGGAAATGCTCGAAATGTCCGATCGGCTCAACCCGGAAATTCCCGAAGAAGCCGAAAAGCTAGACGACTTGAGCGCCAAATTAGAGCAAGTTGACGAAATGCTGATGGATATCGACAAACAACTGTCGCCCGACAGAACAGCCTCCACGGACGTTGAACAACTCGAATGGCTCAAAAGGCGATTGATTGCATCTTGGGCAGATTCAGACGTGCGGGGGCGGGTAATGTACTTGCACCATCCCCCCTACGTAACCGAGGCGACAAAGTGGAATCAAGCTCAAACTTTGGCAGTTCGGCTGCGATTGCGCGAGGTACTCGATGCGGTGGCCGATGCAGTTGGGGAGGAGGCGCGGGGGCGTCCCCTAGTAGATTTGGTACTCACAGGCCACGCCCACTGTTTGGAATACCTGCGGACTGGGGATACCGGACACGGCGACTCTGGGATTAATTGGATTGTCTGCGGGGGAAGCGGCCACAGCCTGCGGCGTCAGCGCCCGGAAGGGCCGATATTGCAGGAAGCATCGAGCCCGGAAGCTTATCGGTTGGCGCGCGAGGCTGGTGCTGAAACAGCCAGCCGGCGGGTAGCGGAATCTTTGCTATTTGTCGGCCGCAGCGGCGAAGGTTCCCACAAACGCCGTCCTTATTCGTGTTTGCGGATTGATGTTCTTGACGGGACTCCCCCCAAGTTCAGAGTTCGACCTTTGGTTGTCGAACGATTTGAGGGGAAATGGCAGGAAATCGCGATCGAACCTTTTGTAATTTAACTTTCGCTTCTAGGTTTGTAGTGAGGACTTCAGTCCGCAAAAATTGGGAAGGACTAAAGTCCGAACGATCGAACCTATTTGGTTTTAGGTTTGTAGTGGGGACTTTAGTCCTCAGGAAAATAAGGACGAAAGTCCTCACTACAAACCAATTTAATTGTTGTATCTCAACAGGAAATAATATTACCAATTACCAATTCCCCATTCCCAATTCCCCATTCCCAATTACCCCTTACCAACTATGAAACGTTCAGCTTGCCTAATCTTTAATCCCGTCGCCGGCAACAGCGACCCCGACCAAGACTTAGCGACAATTCAAGAAATGTTAGAGCCGTTTATTGACTTAGACATTCGGCTGACAACACCAGAATTAGATGCAGATCAACTCGCCCGCGAAGCAGTTGCTAGAGGAGTTCAGGAAATTATTGCTTCCGGGGGTGACGGCACATTATCAGCAGTTGCGGGCGCCATTGTGGGGACAAATATCCCTTTAGGAATTATTTCGCGGGGAACTGCGAATGCTTTTGCAAATGCTTTGGATCTTCCGAATACCATCGAAACCGCCTGCGAAACTATTTTGGGAGGGTTGACGCGGGTGGTGGATGCGGGGATGTGTAACGGTAAAATGCCGATGGTTTTGTTAGCTGGAGTGGGTTTTGAGGCGGAAACTGTCGAATTAGCCGATCGCGAAATGAAGAATCGCTGGGGAATGCTGGCCTACATTCTCTCGGGAATCAAACAGTTAAACAATTTAGAAAGATTTGAAGCCGAAATCGAAACCGAAGATAAAATCATCACCGTTACTGCGGTGGCCGTGACAGTGGCGAATGCAGCGCCGCCTACTTCCATTTTAGCTCAAGGCCCCGCGGGGATTATTTTCGATGACGGCTTGCTGGACGTGACGCTGGTGGCGCCTCAAAATAAAGCAGGGGCGATCGCAGCTTCTTATCACCTCTTACAAACAGCGTTGAGCGGCAATCCTACCGATCGCGACGACATCGGTTATTTGCGCGCAAAAAAAGTAAAAATCAGTGCCGATCCGCCTCAAAAAGTGGTTGTAGATGGAGAAATTGTCGGCATGACTCCGCTTTCAATTGAGTGCATTCCCGGAGGTTTAACTATTTTCATACCGCGAGTTGAAGAAGATGTACCCGTGGAAAAACTGACAGGTTTAGCTGACATTGAAGTGACAATGAAACCCTTAACTTAAACATGACCTAGGCAACTCTTAAGGTACGTAGTTGCGCTTCAGCGCTCAAAGGTACGTAGTTGCGCTTCAGCGCTCAAAGGTACGTAGTTGCGCTTCAGCGCTCTCTTCTCTTAAGGTACGTAGTTGCGATGAAAGCGCTCTCTTAATTAGATATGAAAGAGCAGTATTCTGGAGGTACGTAGTTGCACTTCAGCGCTCTTTTAATTAGATATGAAAGAGCGCTGAAGCGCAACAACATACCTTAAGACCGCGTGGGCGCTCTTTTAATTAGATATGAAAGAGCGCTGAAGCGCAACTACATACCTTAAGACCGCGTGGGCGCTCTTTTAATTANNGAGCGCTGAAGCGCAACTACATACCTTAAGACCGCGTGGGCGCTCTTTTAATTAGATATGAAAGAGCGCTGAAGCGCAACTACATACCTTAAGACCGCGCGGGCGGTCTTTTCTTTTTATGCGTCTAAGATTTGGCGAATCCGGCGCTCTAAAAGTTCGAGATCGAGGCCGCCTTCATCGCGACTGATGCGGCGCACGGTGACGTTAACATTGTTCAAATCTGCCAGCAAATCTTGGAGGATTTCTTGTTGCTGGCGGGCTTGAGTTATTTCGCGCGGTTCCTGCACTAAATCGCGAACAATTGTATCTTCGGCGCGCGAAGCAACGATCGGGTCTGCTTCGCCGTCTACGTGCACGAAAGTGCGCCGGCCCGGGCCCCGTTCTTCTTCAATTGGGATTACTGCTGTTACTCGATCGGATCGCACATATTTGCCAAATCCTAGGTGGACTAAGACGGAAGATTGTATTTTCATAGATAGCAAGTTTTATTTGTAAGTTATCTATATTTTAACTTTTTCACTATGAAACGACAACTAATATCAAAGCTTTTTTTACTACAATATATGTCGGTTTTTTCTCTGTTTTGAAGTTGTCAAATCGAGAAAAAAATGCTAAGTTAATTAACTGGATATAACTTGCCAACGGTTGGTCAGAAACCGGGTTTTTCACGAAGAGACGCGTTGCAGCCCACAGATTCGGTAAAAACCCGGTTTCTTTGGTTGAAGCGCGTAAATCCTGTTAACATAAAAATAGAGCAATGTGCGATCGCCCGCAGCGCATTTCAGGGACACAGCCTACCGATTCTAGATTTGAGCGTTACTCCCACGGAAAAACAGGAAAGCCTAAATGATCCCAATTAGTCTCGACTTAGTTATCAGCCTCCTGACAGCCATTCCCTTCGGCACCATCAAAGACAAGCTTCAGCGCAACGAAACAGTCATCAAATTATTAAAAAGATTTAACCTCGACCCCGATGCACCGCCAGCCGATTTTAGCGGAGTTTACGTTTATACTTTAGTAGAATACGGCGCTGGCAAACCCAAGCAGATTTTAGAACTGTTTCGCCAAAAAGAGATTGAATCAGCATTTCGTAAAGCCTTCGAGTCCGATAGCCCAGCAATTTTAATTCAAGCAGGCGATGACTTTCTCAATGAGTCTGCTTTGGGCCAAGAACTTCGAGATTTAGGCATTGACCCCAGACGGGAGTTTATGGCATTTGCGGCCGTGTTTATGGAAGTCGCAAAGCGGACGCGATCGATCGGCGATGTGATGGTGGGAAATGCGATCGCCTCTTTGCAAAAACGCCTATCTATGGTAATGGATCGCATCGAACGCCTTCCCACTCTCGAAGGAATTCGCACGGAGTTTGCGCGGTTGGAAGCCGAAGATTATCCCGCACTTCCCGCAGCCACATCAACGAATATTCAAAAGTCTCAAGCTTTTATTTTATCACAACAAGTGCGCGGTTGGTTTGAAACCTTAAATTATCAATTTGAAACCTATCAAATCTCGGAAGATAACTATTTTGAATGGATTATCAATGTTCCGGTGAGACGCAAAAAGTACGATCGCATTTTAGTACGCGGTATCGCCGGAGAAGCCGGACTCAGGGACATCTTAGCCTTGCGCGAGTCGGTGGAAAAGCAGCGCACCGATGAAGGCTGGTTAGTCACCGCCCGCCGCATCAGTCGCGCCGCGCGGGATGAGGTAGAAAAAGATGAAAATCGCGATCTAGCTTGCTATACCTTCGATGAATTGCTGGATCAAGATGCCGATTTTACCGCTTATCTGGATTGGCTAGAAACTGAAATTACCAGCCGAGGAATTGATACGAAATATGTGCCGCTAGCTTGTACGAAAGAAGAAATTGACCCCGATACTCACCGCAAAATAGGAGTGAGTCATTATGGCGATCGAGATGGGTGGATTGAAGGTTATATTGATTTGTGGTTGGATGACCCAGTAAAAGAACATATTTCAGTTTTAGGAGAATTTGGAACCGGGAAAACTTGGTTTGCCATGCACTATGCTTGGATGGCGCTACAACGCTACCGAGATGCTCAAAAGCGCGGCTTAGAACGTCCGCGTTTGCCGTTAGTAATTCCCCTGAGAGATTATGCTAAAGCTGTTAGTGTGGAGTCGCTATTTTCTGAGTTTTTCTTTCGGAAACACGAGATACCTTTGGCGGGTTATTCGGCTTTTGAACAACTGAATCGGATGGGTAAGTTTCTGTTGATTTTCGATGGTTTTGATGAAATGGCCGCTAAGTGCGATCGGCAAGAAACCATCAACAACTTCTGGGAACTAGCAAAAGCCGTCGTTCCGGGTGCGAAAGTTATCCTGACTTGCCGCACCGAACACTTTCCTGAAGGCAAGGAAGGACGGGCATTGTTCAATGCAGAACTGCAAGCTTCAACAACCATTTTAACAGGCGAAACTCCCCAATTTGAAGTATTAGAATTAGAGAAATTTAACGACGAGCAAATTCGGCAAGCGCTGTCATTTCAAACAGAAGTTGCTACTGTCGAAAAAGTGATGGGAAACCTGCAACTATTGGATTTAGCGCGTCGCCCGGTGATGACCGAGTTAATTTTGGAAGCATTGCCCGATATTGAAGCTGGCAAACCAGTGGATATGTCGCGAATATATCTGTATGCGGTGCGGCGGAAGATAGAGAGAGATATCAAAGCTGAACGGACTTTTACTTCGTTAGCAGATAAGCTTTATTTCTTGTGCGAATTGTCTTGGGAAATGCTGTCTACCGACCAAATGAGTCTGAATTATCGCGGTTTTCCCGATCGCATTCGCAGCTTGTTTGGTTCCATCGTCCAAGAGGAAAAAGACTTAGACCACTGGCATTATGACATGATGGGTCAAACCATGCTAATCCGCAATGCCGATGGCGATTACACTCCAGCCCACCGTTCGTTATTAGAGTTTTTTGTCGCTTATAAATTTGCAGCGGAATTGGGAGTTTTGGCGGCAGATTTTACCGAATTAGTTGCGCCGGAACAGTCTTGTTTAGATCCTGATGTTGAGGCTCAATTATACACTTGGTCTAATTATTGTCGGCTTCAGGCGCAGAAGAGAAATCAGAACGAATTGATCGCGCCTTTCAAGGGATTTGTTGCTGAAGATTTAGGGCAACTTCGTCAGAGTTTCGGACAAGCGCCACTGACGAAAGCAGTGATTGATTTGTTGTTACCTATGTTGGAGGTTATTTCCCCCCCCTTGTTAAGGGGGGCCGGGGGGGATCGTGACGATGCCAATCACGAGAGAACCCCCGAATTCCTATTAGAGAGAGAGGATAGTGACGATGTTAGCCAGAAGAGATCCCCCCAACCCCCCTTAAGAAGGGGGGCTTTAGAGAAGTCGCCCCTACTAGAAATTATGGAAGAAACGCGGGGAAAAACTGAAAGCGAGGTGGGTTATGTGGGAGGGAATGCGGCGACGCTGTTGGTAAAAAAGGACAATGCTGCTTTAGAAGGAAAAGACCTTTCTCATGCCGTAATTAAAGGTGCTGATTTTACAAATGCGACGCTGCGCCACGTCAATTTTGCTAAAGCGAATCTGACTAATTCTGCTTTTACTAAAATCTTCGGTAGTGTTAGGTCAGTAATATTTAGTCCTGATGGCAAACTGTTAGCTATAGGTGATACTGATGGCGTAGTTCGCTTGTGGGAAGCTAGCACTGGAAGAGAAATATTTACCTGTCAAGGACATACTAACGTGGTGGAGTCAGTCGCCTTTAGTCCAGACGGTCAGATCCTTGCTAGCGGTAGTTATGAAAATAAAATTAAGTTATGGGATGTCAAGACTGGTGAATGTTTCAAAGTTTTGCAGGGACATACCGAATCAGTAATGTCAGTCACCTTCCATCCTGATGGAAATATACTCGCTAGTGGCAGTTTCGATCGCACGATAAGGTTATGGGATATTCACACGGGTGAATGCTGCCAAATTTTGCAAGACCATACTAAAGTTGTATTTTCAGTGGCTTTCCATCCTACTGGTGAGATGCTTGCCAGCGGTAGTGGCGACAAAACAGTAAGGCTGTGGAATATTCACACTGGTGAATGCCTAAAAATTTTCGATGGTCATGCTAAAAATGTGTCCACAGTAGCCTTCAATTCTGCTGGTGAAATACTTGCTAGTGGCAGCGGTGATGCAACAGTAAAGCTGTGGAATATAGATAGCGGTGAATGTCTCAAAACGCTAGAAGGACATTTCGGTCATGTACGATCAATAGCCTTCAGTCCTTCAGGCGAAATATTAGCAAGTGGCAGTTACGATCGCACTGCAAGGTTGTGGGATATCGGCACTGGAAAATGCTTGAATACTTTACAAGGGCATAACAATCAAATAGGCTCAATCGCCTTCCATCCTACTGGTGAAATAATTGTTAGCGGTAGTTACGACCAAACAGTGAGGCTGTGGGATATCGACAGCGGTGAATGCTTGAATACGCTGCAAGGGCATAGTAATCAAGTCAGATCGATATCGTTCAGTCCCAACGGTGAAATGCTTGCCAGCGGAGATGACGAACATACAGTCAAGCTGTGGAAAGTCAGCAGTGGTGAATGTCTCAAAACCTTGCAGGGGCATCTCCATCGGGTACACTTAGTTGCTTTCAGTCCAAATGGTGAAAAGCTTGCTAGCAGCAGTTATGACGAAACATTGAGGGTGTGGGATATTCGCAGTGGTGAATGCCTTCATACTTTGCCAGAATTTGGCAATGAAACACGATCGATCGCCTTCAGTCTCAATGGTGAAATACTTGCTAGTGCAGGTTATGATCAAACGGTAAGGCTGTGGGATATCAGTACGGGCGAATGCCTCAAAACCTTGCAAAGGCAAAAAAGTTCAGTATACTCGTTTGCCTTCAGTCCTTTGGGTGAGATATTTGCCAGTACCGGTTTTGATGGAAGGGTGAGGCTGTGGGATATCCATACTGGTGAATGCCTCAAAATCTTGCAAGGGCATCAAAGTTGGACGCGCGCGATCGCCTTTAGCCATAACGGTGAAATATTTGCCACGGGAAGTGTCGATCGCACAATCAGATTGTGGGATGTCCGCAGTGGTGAATGCCTCCAAATTTTGCAGGGGCATACTGATTGGATACGTTCAGTTGCTTTTAGTTATTCTGGTGAAATAGTTGCTAGTGGAAGTGTCGATCGAACGGTAAGAATATGGGATATCCGTACAGGTGAATGTCTAAAAATTTTGCAAGGTCATACCAGTAGAATTAACTCAGTTGCCTTCAGTTCAAATGGAAAAATTATTGCTGCTTGCTGTCGGGATGGCACAATTATAATTTGGGATGCTGGGACGGGTGAGTGCCTCAAAATACTGAAAAGTGACAGACCTTATGAAAACATGAATATTACCGGAGTTACGGGTTTAACGGAAGTTGAAAAAGCCACCCTCAAAGCTTTAGGGGCTGTGGAAAATTAATCATCGCCAAGGAGGAACTATGCAGTCAGCAATACGGATTACCACCAAAGTTCTTGCAGGAAATAAACTTGAAATTCAAGTGCCACCTGGTTCTGTGGGTGAAGAGGTTGAAGTGTTTGTGATTATACCAGAACACATCTCGATCGCCCAAGAAAATGCTTGGAAAACTTTTTTTGATAGTTTAAATATGTTCTCGGAGGACTTTATGCTAGTCAGAAATCAGTTGTCTGTGGAGACGAGAGACGGTTTAGAATGAAATTTTTACTACGCCACTGACGCGCGGGTTCAGAAACCGGGTTTTTTCGATAAAATTTCGTTGTGTCCAGCAGATTCGGCCAAAAACCCGGTTTCTTTGGTTAAAGTTATCCGATCGCAAATTCACTCAATTTTCGCATCATCGGCGGGTCAAACCCAAGTACAATATCTTCTTTGGGAACTCCCAATTCAACGAGTTCGTTAGCAATACCCACTTCAGTGCCATCCTGCTGAATCCAGATTTTATTATCCATAATATCCAGGTGCAACACCGGGCCATAAACTCGCCGCTGATTGCGCCAGCCTACATAGATTAATTGATAATGATCGCGATCGATATCAAAGATAGTTTGAGCCTGAATTCGCTCATCCCACACCAGACTAGCGTGTTGGGAGAGTAGATTTTGGATATGTTGCCGATAAAGGTCTACATTTGCCATTGTGCGTCTAAATCTCCATATCCAAAACAATCCTATTCTTCTCTTTGGATAGATCCAAAAACCTGTTCCACAGTCAAATTAAGTTCGGGAAAGCTACAGGATAAAATTCGATCGCCCTCTCGGAACTGGCTAGCCTGATATTCCCCCTCAACCAACTGATAAACCGAGATTGTAGGTTGTTTCGGATTGCCAATGAAGCGTCTGCCACCCAAAGCAGCATAATCCACAACCCAATATTCCGGGATACCCAATCTTTCATAATCAGCCACTTTAACCAAGTAATCATCTTGCCAGTTCGTGCTAACTACCTCGATCGCAAGTTTAACAGATTTACCTTGGGTAATAATCGATGATTTTTTCCAAAGTGGCTCCGAAATCAAGGCTGGCTTGTCTAATACTATGATATCTGGCTGATATCCTGTCGTCGCTCCTAGAGGCTTGACAAAATAGGTTGATGGTGTTATGTAAGACAGATTAAGGCGATCGATTTCTACGTTAATTTTGCGGATGAGAAAACTTGTAACTTCCTCATGGTCGCCGTTTGGATTCATCTCAACTATTACTCCATCTCGTAGCTCGAAACGTCCTTTGCCATCGGGATACCACTCTATAAATTCCTCGAATGTTAGTAGTTTGGCTGTGGTTTGAATCATGTTGGCACGGCCTCTTCTTTTTAACTGGAATCAGTAAATCTCCAGTTGGATAACTTATTGTACCATTCTTGATATGACTTACGCGCGAGTAGTCAGAAACCGGGTTTTTCCTTTGAATACTTCCTTGAGGCCAGCAGATTCCGCCAAAAACCCGGTTTCTAGGATACCCTACTGACTAAATTGTTGAGCGTAATAACGAGCGTATCGATCGCCCTTTTCGAGCAATTCCTCATGGGTTCCCGATTCCATCACTCTACCTTTTTCCAAGACCAAAATCCTGTCAGCCTTCCGCACAGTCGCCAAACGGTGCGCGATAATAAACACAGTCCGATCGCGCATCAATCTTTCCAAGGCCTCCTGCACCAAAGCTTCCGACTCCGAATCTAGCGCCGATGTCGCTTCATCGAGGATCAGAATTCGCGGATTTAGCAAGACTGCACGGGCGATCGCAATTCTTTGTTTTTGTCCGCCCGATAAATTTACACCCCTTTCTCCTACCCAAGTTTGATAGCCGTCGGGAAACTCAGTAATGAATTGATGGGCGTTAGCAATTTCCGCAGCTTTCTGTACATCTTTCAGTTCGTAATAAGATTGACCGAAAGCAATATTTTGAGCAATTGTACCCGAAAATAAAATAGTTTCTTGCGGTACAATTCCGATTTGTCGGCGCAGCGTATTTAATGTCACATCTTGAACATCAATCCCATCAATTAAAATTTGTCCCGCTTGCGGATCGTAAAATCTGGGTAACAAGTTTACTAACGTAGTTTTCCCCGCACCGGATGCGCCGACAAGCGCAATCGCTTCTCCGGGAAGTGCGAGTAAACTCATACTTTGTAAAATCGGAACCCCCCCTAGCCCCCCCTTATCAAGGGGGGGTTGAGGGGGGTAGGCAAAATTAATGTTGCGGTATTCGACTTTTCCGGTAACGTGGGGAAGTTCGATCGCACCAGGCTTTTCGACGACTGTTGATTGAATGGCTAAAAGTTCAAAAATGCGATCGCTAGAAGCCTCTCCCTGCTTAAAATCGCCGTAATTTGCAGTGGTAATTGCGATCGGATCGATTAACAGCGCTACTCCGGCGATATAACTGATAAATTGCGTACCAGTGAGATTTCCTTGAGCAATTTGCCAACCACCGAGGAAAAACAGCAAAATCACGCTCATCGCTTCCAGAAAGCCAACTACGACGAACTGGAGTGCTTTTATGCGTTCTGACAAATACTTAGCGCGACGGTTTTGTTCGGCTTCTTCTGCAAAGCGGGCAATTTCGTAGTCTTCCGCCACAAATGCTTTGATTAAACGAATGCCGCTGAATACTTCTGTTAGCAAAGCGGATAAATCAGAAATCCGATTTTGACTTTCTCGCGAGTAACTGAGCAGTTTCTCGCCAAACCAGCCAATTAAAATAGCCATCAACGGTGCAATGATTAACGCACCCAAAGTTAATTGCCAGTTAAGATAAATCATATATCCCATGACTGCAATTAGCTGCAAAACACAAGGGATAAATTGATGAAAAAATTTATTTACGACTTCGCCAATGCGGTCAATATCTTCTGTGAGGCGGTAGGATAAATCTCCGGTTTTGGCAGTCTCAAAGTAGCCGAGATTGAGGTTTTGGAGGTGTGCATAAACTTTTTTGCGGATTTCTAAAGCAATAGTCAAAGCTGCTTTTGCCATCAGCGTATCTTGACCGTACTGGGCGATACCACGAATTAGAAATATGATGGCGCTGAGTGCAGCAATTTGAGCAAACCCTTTTAAATCTCCTTTACCTATAAATTTGGCGGTTTCACCAACCAGCCACGCGATTATTGGCCAAAATATGGTAAAGACTACGGTACAAGCTAATGCTTTACCGATGGTTTGTTTTTGGGGACGGAGGTAGGGTAAGATTTGCCAGTATGTCGATCGAGCTTTCAAGATATTTTGCCCTCGCAAGTTCTGTTTTTAGAGATATCTGAGCCAGAATATGATATCAGCGATCGGGCAAATCTTCGCAATCATTCTTGACCCTCAGCATGAGTAGCCCGTACTTTAGCCCCCGCCACAACTGCACCCCGAAAGGCGGCCGATTCTCCGGGTGCAAGACTAACGGGTTGAGTATCGATAAATCCGTTGTCTATTAAATTGCCTGACTCGTCCAAAACTTCATAGTTGACTTTGACATTTTTGATAATTTTGCAGCCTTGATTCAACACTTTTCCGCTGAAAAAGCTGCCGTCATAATTTGCCGTCGCAATTGACACTTTCGCCGCAATGTTAGCACCGGTAATGCAAGTTGGGGAACTTCCCGATGGCTGTTTTTCGCACAACTTGCCTAAGTCTACTATTTTGCCTTCGGTGGTTTTTAGGTAGCAAAATGGTTCATTAATTAGTGAGTTTTGAGCAAGGGTATTTGTAGAGTCTGCAATCAAAGGGCGAGCCGATATCGGCGAGATTAGCAAACTTGATAAAGCTACGGTTAAATGTAATATTTTCATATTTGTTTGGGATTTAATGAAATTAATTGTACCAGATAATTTCGCTAAAATTTACATTGTGCTATGATAAGACATCAAACTTTTGAAAATAAAGTCATGGTCGTTACTCAAGATAACCCCAAACAAAAAGCGATCGCCCTGACCGTAACTTGGGAGAAGTTGCCAGACGATTTCCAATTAGAAGAAAAACCAGTGGAGAATACAGGTCAACCGCTAATTGCTGGAGCACTGCGAGAAATCTTAGAACTGAGAGGATTAATCGGCCCACTAATGTTGATTGCCAGCAATTTTGGGATTTGCGCTACTGTCAACGGCGAGTTAGTTATCAAAGCACCAGATTGGGTTTACGTACCTTCGGTATTGCCCGCAGAGTCGAGAATTGACCGCAAAAGTTACACCCCAAACTTGGAAGGAGAAATCCCGACCATTGTGATGGAATTTTTGTCGGAAACAGACGGCGGGGAATATTCTACTAAACGTACTTTTCCTCCGGGAAAGTGGTTTTTTTACGAACAAATTCTGCAAGTCCCAACTTACATCATTTTTGACCCAGAAACTGGATTGCTGGAAGTATATCGCTTGCAAAATGGCAACTATGTACTAGAATTTCCCGATGAGGAAGGTCGTCACTGGATGGCAGATTTTGGTTTGTATTTAGGAACGTGGAGAGGGGAGAAAGAACAGCGTACAGGCTATTGGTTGCGCTGGTGGGATGAATCAGGAAATCTGCTGTTGTGGGGCGTAGAACAGTTAGCAGTAGAACGCCAGCGAGCCGATCGCGAACGGGAACGAGCCGATCGACTGGCTGAGTATTTGCGCGATCGGGGAATCAACCCGGACGAGATTATTTGATGAATTCTACGCGATATTTGTAGGGACACGGCAATGCCGTGTCCGCAATTACTCCTATTATTTAATACTCGGATTCCTATTCCCAAGATTCCGGGCTCCCGGAACTTTTCGGCTGGGACGACGATTGTTCAAACTGCTAGCAGTTCGAGCATTCACAGCATCAACAGGAGCTCTTAAACCCAAGTCTTGCAAAATTTCTACAGCCGCCCTTTGTCCAGTTTCGCAACCGCCTTCCATGTAACCTTGATTTTCTAGCGAAGTGTGTTCTCCGGCAAAATATAAATTGCCAAATCGTTCGCCTTCGACGCGGTGCATTTGCGTCCACTGTCCGACTAAATAGCAGGAATAAGAACCTTTAGAAAAGCGTTCTCCCGGCCAATAAACTCGCACTGCTTTTCCCGATCGCAAATTTCTCACTCCGGGAAAAACTCTTTCAAATTGTCCCAAGAATTTTTGTGCTTGGTCTTCAGGAGTTCCGCTACCGATCGACAAACCTTGCTTTCCTCCTGTAAAATTAGTGATCAAACCGTTAGCAGTGGGAGCAAAAGCCGTAGCTTCCCAGGTATTCTGGAATCCTAAATCGGTATAAACAGAAGCAGTCGATCGATAAGTTTCTCGCCAAATGCGACTGCGGTAGCCAGTAATCAGCTTAGAATTAGTACCGTAACCCAATTGCTCGATCGCCCTACGCTTCGGTTGCGGCAAAGGCACGTTAATTTTAACGTCTCGGAGAGTGCTAAACGGCAAAGTTAGCAAAACCCGTTCATAAATACGCTCAAAGGCGCTTTCACCCGATCGCAAATTCACCCGATAGCGGCCATCCGGCAAAAAAGTAATCGCTTCCAAAATTGTCCCCGTCTCGATCGAACCAGACAATCGATCGGCTAAACGGTTGACAATTTGACTGTTACCGCCGTCTATTTGATAACGCTGATCGCTGTCGCCGTACAATTCAAAACTGCCAGATTCAGAACCGATTAAAAACAGCAGATTTAACGCCGACTGTTCCTCGGGATCTCGACCGTATTCTATCGTGTAAGCAATGCGGAGCAACTGCCGGACAATTGTGCTAGTATCAGCTTGGTTTACATATTCAGCGATCGAAAGATTGTCCAATCTTTCCGCTGGTTCTGTAAAATCTTGATAGCTAATGTTATCTCCGATCGCACCCAAATCTGCACTAATTTTACTAGCAAGGGGCCCAAAATCAGAGATTAATTGCGCTAGAGAAAATCGTCGCCCTTCCAAGAAAAAAGTATCCTTTACCAATCCCCGCTGTACGTTAACTAAGTCGATCGCCCGCAAACCCAATTCCGTCGCCAGCGAGATCAAAGTAGTGTGGCCGCTATCAATAAATTCTCCTCCCAGCTCGGCCGAAATCGCTGTTCCAGCCACCCTAGGAGCCGTGCGAATCCGTCCCCCCACGCGGTTGCTTGCTTCGATAATATCGGCACGCACGCCCCCCTGACGCAAGCGATAGCCCGCCGTCAAACCAGCAATCCCCGCACCCACAACCAAAATGGGCGATCGACCGCGCGCTTGAGCAAAAGCCCCCTCTCCCTCCCGGGTAAAAGTCGCAGCAGCAACGGCTCCCGCCGCCGCTAAACCCCCATGCAGCAAGTGCCGCCGAGATATGGGAAAATTGGGAGTGCGATCGTCCAGCATCCCCAGTAATTCATCAGCCGGAATGCCTGTTTCCCTTGACTTTTGGGCAATACTCGCAGCGCGGCGCAGCATTGCCATCAGTGCAGATTTAGCCATAATTGAGACGCCCTCACAAAAAAAATGATGTAAACTGAATTCTCGATCGAATTTGATTATGCACTTTCCAGATTAAAGTACAGAGAGATTTTTTAATAATGCTAACCCTCAGAACACTGTTCGACAGCAAATTTTATCTCGAAAACAACCCAGATGTCGCCGTAGCAGTCGCCAGAGGCACAGTATCGACCCCCTTCGATCACTACCAAAAAATTGGCCAATTTGAAAATCGTGACCCTAATGCCCTGTTCGACGCCAGCTATTATTTAGACACCAATTCAGATGTTGCAGTGTCAGCCGAAAAAAACAAATTTTCCGGCGCCCAGCACTTTATTAAATTCGGTCAATTTGAACGGCGGAACCCCAACCCTTTCTTCGATGTGGGTTTTTATCTGACAAGCAACCCGGATGTGCAAACAGCAGTCCAAACCAATCAATTTAGCGCCTTTGAACACTACTTGAAAGTCGGTCAATTTGAAAACCGCAAAGCCAGCATTTTTTTCGATCCCAGCTTTTATCTAGAAAGATATCCGGTAATAGGATCAGCAGTCAGCAGTGGCGCAGTTAAAAGTGCGATCGACCATTACATTCAATTCGGTCAACAAGAAGGATTGTTGAGCGCTCTCCCCGTTCCCGCCGACGATTTGAGCGCAGCCCAAAACCTAGGTGTTCTCACAGACAGTCTAACTGACAACGATTTTTTGAGTGCTACCAAACCAGCCGATATTTACAGTTTCATCCTCAATACTCCCAGTCTTTTCAGTGCAACTGTTGATGGTTTGAGTGCAGATGTGGATGTAGAATTAATTCAGGATCTCAATGGTAACGGCGTAGTTGGATTAGACGATATTATTGCTTCATCTAACAATTTAGGTACGGCTTCAGAAAGAGTTGTAAGCAATGGGGCTTTGCCTGCGGGGACTTATTTTGTCCGCGTTTCTCAATTTCAAGGCGATACAGATTACAATCTGAGATTGCTATCTGCTCCCTCAGTAATACCGCCCCAAACTTAAAATCAAATTAACGTATTAGGTACGTAGTTGCGCTTTAGCGCTCTTTATAATATTAGGAAAGAGCGCCAAGATCGCAACTACGTACCTTTTGAGATTGCTATCCGCTCCGTCAGCAATAC